>NZ_JBHWIJ010000002.1:37660-40833 GCF_042732255.1 Kitasatospora sp. NPDC059803
CAAGGCGTCCCACACACCGCCCCAAGCGCCGCGCTGCGACCTCCGGCCGGCGGGGTCGGCGGGGGTAACGGCCGACGCCGGCTGACCGGCGGTCGGCTGCGGCTCTCCGTACGCATCCGCTACAGCCCGGACGGCTCGCCCGCGCGGGCCAGCGTGGCGACCTGCGCACCCGGCAGCCGCGTCGTGGTGGGCGGGACGGCCTTCAGCTACCACGAGCCCTCGGCTGGCGCCGCCCCCGCAGGCGGGCTCCAGTGAGCGCGACCAGGCTCCTGGTCAACGTGGCCGCCACGCGTGTGGGCACCCGGGCCCTGGGCCCGGGGCTGCGCTCCGTCCTGTGGGTGCAGGGCTGCCCTTTCACCTGCCGTGGCTGCATGTCGCCGCAGTGGATACCGGACCGACGAGCACGACTGGTGGCCCCGAGTGAGCTGGCCTCGGAGCTGCTGCATGATTCGCGGGTGACGGGTCTGACCCTCTCCGGTGGCGAACCGATGGAGCAGGCGGACGCGCTCGCCGAGATGGTGGCCCACGCTCGGGCCGAGCGCGACCTCTCGGTGCTCTGCTTCACGGGCTACCGCCTGGAGCAGCTGCACGCGGACCCGCCCAACCCGGGTGTCGCCCGGCTGCTGGCCTGCGTGGACACCCTGGTCGACGGCCGGTATGTCGCCGCGCTGGACGACGGACGGGGGCTGCGCGGCAGCCGCAACCAACGGGTCCACCGGCTCAACCCCCGTGCAGAGGAGGCCAACGAGGATTTCGAGGAAAGTCCGCGCAGCGTCGAGATCGCCCTGGAGGGGCCGACCGCGCTGCTCGTCGGCGTGCCCCCGCCCGGGTTGCTGACGGCCTTCGACACCGCAGTGGACGCGGTCCGGGCCCGGCTGCGCGGCAACCCCGGTGCAGCCAATGGCGCACGAGAGAACCTCACGGAACGGACGGGCAACGATGAGCGGTAGGAAGCGCATCCAGGTGGACGAGTCCGCGTGGTACGGGCTGCTGCGCAGCGCCGAGCAGCTCAGGGAGGTCCGCCGTGACCTCCCCCGGCTCCTGGAGGACGTACGCCGGCAGGCCCAGGTCGATGTGGCGAACGGCTTCGCGGACGTGCGAAACCGGCAGCGGCGCAGTGAGGAGGGCATCCAACAGCTCAGCGAACAGACCCGTGCGCTGGAGGCCGAGACCAACCGGCGACTGCAGCAGCAGACCGCCGAGCTCCAGCGGAAACTGACCGAGGGAGTCGGGGAATTGCGGGCCGAGACACGGGAGGCCCTGGACGCCCAGCAGCGCGCCATGGCCTCCGAGCTCGCGGCCGAGCGCCGCGAACGGATCGCGCAGAGCGCGGGCTTGGCTCAGCAGCTCGACGAACTGACCCGTGACCGCACCCGTGCCGAGGAGTTGTCCCGCACCTGGCTTGCGGACGCGGACACGATCACCGCCCTGATCGCCGAGACCATGCCACACGAGAGGTACGCACCAGGGGAGTTGGCGGCCGTGCAGACCAGACTGGCCCAGGCCCGGGAGAATCACGCGCTCGGCCGCTACGAGGCGTCGCTGGCATTCTCCCAGGAGGGCTACCACGCTCTTGGCGAACTCCGGGTCCGGATCGAGCAGGAGGATCTGGCCCGCAGGTCATGGCAGGTGGCTGCGGTGCAGGCCGTGGTGCTGGTCGAGCGGCTGATCGAGGAGAACGCCGAGCGGCCGGTGCTCGGGCCCGACCGGCAGGAGATCCCCGGTGCAGTGCTCGATGTCGACTACTGGTCGGGCGGAGGGCTCGAGGAACTGCGCCGGGTCACTGGCCTGGTGCTGGACCGGGCCCGGGACGAGGCCACTTCCGCGCAGGAACTTCGGCGGATCGGCGAGGAGGAGGTGCCGATGCTGGAGGCCCGGTTGAGTGACGCCGTCCAGCGGGCCGCCCTGAGCCAGCTCGCCTCGCAGATCCGGGTCAACCTCGCCGACGAGGTGACGAACGTGCTGGCCGAGACCACCTTCTATTCTTTCGACGACGCCGAGTTCGTCGACGCGGACCAGCGTGGGGGCTTCTTCGCAAGACTGCGCCACGAGAACGGCAACGAGATCGTCATCGACATCGAGCGGGCCGAACCGGACTCCGGCGCCGTGGTGCTGCGCGTGCTCTCCTTCGACCAGGACACCGAGTCGGAGGTCGACCAGCGCAGCCGCGCCGAGGCGATCCGGTCCGTGCTCGCCGAGCGCGGACACCAGGTGCATGTCCCGGTGCCCGAACTCCCGCCCACACCGGCCCCGGCCCCGGCGCCGGACGTGGACCGGTACGACCCGGCGGCCCATCGAAGGCGCGGGGCCCAGCGCGGCGAGGCCCCCCGGTCGTGACCACGCCGGCACCGTGGCCGGACCGTCCTGGTCTGCGCGGCGGCAACGAGCAGCGCGGGGAGCGGTTCCGCGGGCTGCGGCTGAGCACTGACGAGCCGTTCACCGTGCTCTACGGTCAGGGCGTGGACGATATCTTCGTCGACCCCGACTACCAGGTGCGCGGACTTGAGGAGGTGCTGTGCCGGCTGCTGCGCGCCGAGGGCTACCAGCGGATCGTCTACTCCTCGCTGAGTCGGCCGCTCTACTTCCGCGACCCCCGATCCCGGCGGCTCAGCCGACCCGACGCGGCGGCCCAGGCCGCCGGCCCCGGCCCGCTGATGCGCAATCCGGCCCTGCGCGGCCCGCTGGGACGGCTGCGGCTCGGTGGCGACACCGGCACCCCGCCTTCCACCCGGGCCGCCGCCGGCCAGACCCCGCCCGCGCGCGCCGTGACGGACCCGTTCACGGTGATGACGCATCACGGATACCTGCGGGACCGCGCGGTGCGCAGTGCGGTGGTCTACACCCAGGCCGAAGAGATCCTGCGACACCACCAGGCGGCTCGCCAACTGGCCGGCGCCCTGGCCGAACAGGCCCGGGACCACCTCAGCGGCAACCGGTGGATCTTCGTCTTCCGGCAGGCGACCCTCAGCGAGGCCGAACGCCTGGTGGCGGCCCAGGGCACCTATCCGGCGCTCGCCGGCTTCCTGCGGGCCCAAATCGAGCATCCGGCGCTGGGCGGCGCCTTCCGCGTCGGCCTTCCCGAGGACGCGGAACTCGGGCGCCTGATCCAGAAGTTGCGCCTGCAGGAGGGGCTGCGGATCGGCAACTGGCAGGAACTCGAACCGGTACTGCGT
>NZ_JBHWIJ010000002.1:40843-76567 GCF_042732255.1 Kitasatospora sp. NPDC059803
GCCCGCGCCGGGCCTCCGCGTGGCGCGAGGACGTGCGCGGGTGGATCGCGGCCGGGACCGCGCTCGACCGGCGCGCGGTCCTCGACCGCGGCCTAGTCACGTCGGTGACACCGCACGACGACACCCCCTGGGCGCGGCTCGAGGCCATGCCCGGCCTGGAGCCCATCAAGCGGCACCTGCGCGCCCTGCGCGATCAGACCGAGTCCACCCGGGAGCTCATCGCCCGGGGCGTGACCCCGCGTGACCCCGCGGCCCACCACCTGATGTTCACCGGCAACCCCGGGACCGGAAAGACCTCCGTCGCCCGCCTCGTGGGTGAGATCTACCGCGACCTCGGCCTGCTGCGCCGCGGCCACCTCATTGAGGCCAAGGGCTCGGAGCTCGTCGCCGGATTCGTCGGCCAGACCGCGGAACGGACCAATGCGCTGATCGACCGGGCCCTGGACGGAGTGCTGTTCATCGACGAGGCGTACGCTCTGAGCGATCAGAGGGACGGCTTCGGTGGCGAGGCGATCACCGCGCTCGTCCAGCGGATGGAGAACGACCGCGAGCGGCTGGCAGTGGTGGTGGCCGGCTACCCCGCCAAGATGGCGGAATTCCTCGAAGCCGACCCGGGCCTGGCGGACAGGATCGCGGCCCGGATTCACTTTCCCGACTACGCCCCCGAGACCCTGTACGCCATCCTGCTCGGCCTGCTGGCCGACCGGGGCCTGCATCCGGACGAGGCCGCGCACCAGCAGCTGCGCGACGTCCTCGCCGGGATGTACCGGGTCCGCACCGAGAACTTCGGCAACGCCCGCGCTGTGCGGAAGCTGGCCAACGCCCTGTTCGCGGGATGGGCGGGACGGGTGCGCGAGCGGGTCGAGCTGCCGGTGCGGTGTGAGGACCTGCCTGCGGAGTACGCGGCGTACCTGCCGCGCCCTGCACCGGCCATCGCAGACCTGCTGGCCGAGCTGGACCACTTGGTGGGGCTGCCGAAGGTACGGGAGTTCCTGACCGGGATGACCGAGCTGCTGGCCTTCCGTGAGGCCCGCGGTCTGAAGCTCTCCCGGCCGCCGCACATGCTCTTCCTCGGCCCGCCCGGGACCGGGAAGACCACGGTGGCCCGCCTGGTCGGACGGATCTTCCACGCCCTCGGGCTGCTGCACTCCGACAAGGTGGTTGAGGTGACCCGCGCCGAACTGGTGGGCCAGTACCTCGGCGAGACCGCACAGAAGACCAAGGAGGTCGTCCGCTCCGCCCTGGACGGGGTGCTCTTCATCGACGAGGCGTACACCCTCGCCTCCGGCCCGGGCCGCCAGGACTACGGCAGGGAGGCGCTCGACACCCTGACCCGGGAGATGATGGAGAACCCCGGGCGGCTGGTGGTGATCGCCGCTGGTTACCCGCACGACATGCGGGAGCTCCTGGACTCCAACAGCGGCCTGCGCTCCCGCTTCACCGAGACGCTCCAGTTTGACCACTACCCGACCGCCGACCTCGTGGAGATCCTGCGCCGCAAGGCCGAGACGGAGCGCTACCTGCTGACGGCGGAGGCAGCAGAGCGCGCGGCTACGTGGTTCGAAGCCCAGCGTGCGGCAAACCCGCGGGACTTCGGGAACGTCCGTACTTTGAAGCTACTGCTCTTCCCCGCGATGCAGACCCGCCTGGCCCAGCGCCTGGGCCGGTCCGGGTGGCAGGGGCCCGCCACGGAGCCGGTCAGTTTCACGGCGGAGGACGTGCCGCCGCCGTGAAGGTGGGCGCGAATCCGTCGCGTCCTCCGTCGCGTGCCAGCGTCAGTCGGCTGCCCAGGACAGTGCCGCGTGCGCCTCGGCGCCCTGCAGGTCGCGCCGGTCCAGGGCCCGGCGCAGCCCGGCGTCCACCTCTCGAAGCCTGGTCTCCACAAAGGTGGCCAGCGCTTCGGCCTCGGCCAGGGCGGACCGAGTGGACCTGTCGGCAGTCTCGGCCGTATCAGGTGATGAGGAGCTGCCGGCCAGTGCCCTGGCCAGTTCCGCGTCGGTCTGCGCGTGTAGGCGCAGCGCGGCGAGCTGCCCGTCGCGAAGGCCCTGCAGGTCGGCAAGCTGCTGCTCGACCAGGGCGAGCCGCTGCTGTGCGCTGTCGAACGTCCGCTGCTCCGCGGCGAGCGCGGCCTCGGTCTGCTCGGCACGGGCCAGCGCCTGCCGGGTCTGCGGCGCGAGGACCGCCAGTTGCTCCTCGGACAGCTGCAGCAGCCGCTCGGCGCTGATCCGCAGGGCATCCTCGACGCCCGCGTCCTTGCCGCGAAGCTGGAGTAGCCGCGCGGTGATGGTCGCCTGCTGCTCGCCGAGCCCGTCCAGGGCCGCGACGATCCGCTCCAGTCGGCGAAGCTCGTCGACCTGGCGGCGCAGTTCGGCGTGGTCGGCCAGGCGTCGGCGCAGCTCCTCCTGACGGTCGAGCAGGTCGGTCAAGTCGGTGCGCTCCGTCGCGAGCAGGTCCCCGACCTGTGCCAAACGGTCCGTCAACTTCGCGACACCGCCCCGTAGGGAGGCGCCGGCGCGGGCGGCATCGAGCAGCTCGGGCACTGCGTCCGCAAGCGTCGCGGCCGCGCTCAACGCGTCGTCCAGTTCGTAGAGCACCGCCAGTGCCGTCGACCCGCCGGGGCCCGCGTCCAGGGTGCGCAGCTCGGTGCAGACCCAGCTCAATGCCGCCCGCAGGACCTGCGGCGCGGCTATGGCACCCTCGGCACCGGCACCCTCCAGCGCGTCCCGGATCTCCCGCCTGAACTCCTCCATGCCACCCCCCGAGGCCGGACCGACCCTGTCCTAGCCGGGTGTCATGCTATCGAGGCAAAGGTCTCAGCCGGGGGCTCGGGCCCGGATATCCTGGCGGTGGCCGATCGGCTGGATACGTCAACCAGGGGGATCCGTGACCGAGTTGCTGCGCTTCCAGGGCCCGCAGGGCAGTTCCCTGGTGGTGGAGGTGGAGGAGGACTCCCCGGGGATCGAGCTGGTCTCCCGCACAAACGAGGGCATCGCCGAGGCGGCGCACCAGCTCGACGAGGCGCTCACCGCCAGCCGTCCGACCATCGAATCCGTGCTGAACTCGCTGCGGCACCTCAAGCCCGAACAGATCGAGGTCTCCTTCGGCATCAAGCTCAACGCCGAGGCGGGGGTGGTCATCGCCAAAACCGCCGCCGAGGGACACTTCGACGTGACGCTCAGCTGGCGGACCACCGGTCCGGCGGCGGAAGACTGAGTCGTGGCGATCGATCCGGCCCGTCCGCCCTGGCTGGTCGGCATCCGGCCCAGAGGCGCGCCGGTGCCGGACGGGTGCGGGACGCTGGTCACGGACCGACTCGTGCTCACCTGCGCCCATGTGGTCGACCCGGCGAACCCTGCCGAGCCCCCGTCCGGGCCGTTGCATGTGCACTTCCCGTTCCTGGCCGAGCACGAGCCGATCCCCGCGATGATGGTCCCCGGCGGCTGGCACCCGCGGCAGGACTGGGCGGGCGACGTCGCGCTGCTGGAGCTGAGTCGCCCGGCGCCACCCGGCGCCAGCCCGGCACCGCTGTGCCGCACAGACGCCGACCTGTTCGACCACACCTTCCGCTGCTACGGATTTCCCAAGGGCCACGAATCGGGTGGAGTATCCATCCGCGGCGACATCGTCGGCTACGCCGAGATCGACTGGCTGCAGCTGGAGTCGACGACACCGACCGGTTGGACCACCGAACCCGGCTTTTCCGGCGCTCCGGTGTGGGACAACATGCTGCGTGGCGTGGTCGGAATGGTCGCCGCGCGGCAGAAACCGGACAAGACCGACCGCCGGGTGGGGTTCGCCAAGTCCCTGGACTCGATCAGTCGGCTCTGGCCCGGTCTCGGCCCGCTGGTCCACGACATCACCGAGCAGGAACAGCGCCAGCAACTCGGTGAGATGTTGGCCTTGCCGCTCACCGCCGCCGGGGAGCTGCCCAGGCTGGACCAGGTGGATCCGCACGACCTCGGGGTCAGCGAGTCCAAATACACCGCCGGCGGTCACGAACCCTATGTCGCGCGGCCCTCGGCCGACCGGGAGCTGGACGAGGCCTTGGCTGCCGGCGGCTTCGTACTGGTCACCGGCGGCTCCAAGGCCGGCAAGTCCCGTACCCTGCACGAGCGCCTGATCCGTAGCCACGGCGAAGCCCGGCTGATGGTCCCCCGGCGCCACCGGGGTGCCCTGGAGGCCCTGATCCGGGTCGGCCTGCCGCAGACCTCCGGGCCCGGTGAAGAGGTCGTCGTCTGGCTCGACGACCTGCACCACTACCTGCTCTCCGGCGCCTTGGACACTGGCGTTCTTGACCTTTTGCTGCGGCACGACCCGCCCTTCCTCCTGGTCGCCACCCTCACTCACCGGCACCGGGAGGAGCTGCGAACCCTGGACAACGAGGTCGGCCGCGCCGCCGGTGCGGTGCTGCGCCGGGCCACGGTGGTGACGCTGCCGCGCGCACTGGTCGAGGAGGAGCGCCGGGAGGCCGCTCTGGTCTACCCGCGGGAGGACTTCTCGCAGCGCGGCATCGGCGAGACGCTGGTCGCCGCGCCGGCCCTGGAGTCCCGCTTCGACGCGGGCACCGAGCAGTGCCCCGAGGGCTGGCTGGTGGTCAGGGCCGCCGCCGACTGGGCTCGGATGGGCGCGCTGGCCCTGCTCGACGAGCCGACCCTGCGCGAACTCTTCGACGAGTACCGGCGATGGGCCGCCGAGCTCGACGTGGAGCCGGGCGAGGCAGTGTTCCACGCGGGCGTCGACTGGGCGCGCGACCGCGCGTCGGCCGGGATCGCCCTGCTGGGCAGGGCCGCCGACGAGCCCGGCCGGCCGGGCTACGCGGTCTTCCCCTACATCGCCGAGTACCTGGACGCCGTCGGCGGACCCGAGACGGAGATCCCCGACTTCGCCTGGACCCGGGCTGCCCGCACACTCTCCGACGCCGACCTGCTGACGCTCGCCTACATGGCCGGGGCCCGCGACAAGGAGGATGTCGCCACCGCCTTGCTGACCCGTCTGGTCGAGCAGGGCGAGGAGGAGGACGTGCGCGCCACCGCCGCCCTGCTACTCGCCCTGGTCTGCCTCTACCGGCGAGAGTTCGCCGAGGCCGAGGCGCTGCTGCGCCAGGCAGAGGCTGCGGGACCGGAGAACGTCGCCGAGCTGGCCAAGGTCGAGCTGGCGGATCTCCTCGCCGCGCGCGGTGACTATCCGGCGGCGCGGGAGCTGCTGGAGGCCGCGATCAGCGCACGGGACCCGCACATCGCCCTGATCGCCCAGGCCGGGCTGGCCGGGGTGCAGTGGCAGCTGGGCGAGGTGGAGCAGGCCGAACGCCTGCTGGCGGCCGTACTGGCGTACGGGGTCGAGGAGGTGGGACCGCGCGCCACCGAGCAGCTCGGCCGGGTGCTCGCCGGCCAGGGTGGCGCGCCCGTGATCGCCCCGCTCGGTCTGGGCGGACCGGATCACGGCAAGCAGGCCATGACGCTGCGGTCGACGGGCGGCGGGGGCGAGCCTGCGGATCAGCCGTGGCTGCTGTCCGAGGTGGTCGGCGCGGCAGCGAGTTCCTCCATCGCCGCCATCGCCCGCACCCGCGTGGTCGGGCTGCTGGTCGGCCAGGGCGAACTCGACCGGGCCGAGGAACTGCTGCGGTCCGTGATCGAGGACGGCGACCCGCTGGCCCGCCCGGTCGCTCAGGCCTCGCTGGGAGAGCTGATGATCCTCCGGGGGCACCATCAGGTGGCTGCGGACCTGCTGGAGCAGGCCATCAACGCCGCCGCACCAGCGGCTGTCGACGGGCCCCGGCTCTACCTGGGCTTAGCCCGGCTCTACCTCGACCAGGTGGGCGAAGGGCTGGCGCTGGTCCAGCAGGTCGCCGGGGCGGGACACCCGGAGAAAGCGCCCGAGGCGACGGCCCTGCTCGGCTTCTGGTTCGCCAACGCCGAGAGGCACGAGGAAGCCGAACACTGGCTTCGGCTGTCGATGGCGGGTGACCACCCGCGCTGGGCCAGGACCGGCCAGGTCGGGCTCGCCTGTGTGCTGGCCGGCCGGGGCGAGCAGGAGGAGGCGTTCCGCCTGCTGGCAGAGGTGGCCGCGTCGGGTCGACGCGATCCTGGGCCGTGGGCGGCGCACCTTAAAGGGAACCTGGCGCTGGCGCTGGGGCGGCCGGACGAGGCGGTCCAGGCCTACCGAATGGCGGTCGCGTACGGACACCGCGAATGGTCCCTGGCAGCCCGGATCAACCTCGCCCTCGTCCTTGCCAATCAGGAACTGGCCCAGGACACCGCGCTGGACGCCGGCTCGACTGGGGCGCGCGGCGGCGCCGAGGAGGCCGCCGCTCTGTTGGCAGAGGTCGCCCAGGCACCGCACACCGAACTCGCCCCCCGGGCCGCCGACCTGCTCGGCGACCTCCTGGTGCGCGAGGAACGGCCGGAGGAGGCCGAGGCCGCCTACCGCATGGCGATCGACTCCGGGCACCCGGAATGGACCCTGGTCGCCCGGATCGACCTGGCCATGCTGCTGGTCAACCTCGAGCGGTCCGACGAGTCCGAGGCGCTGCTGCACGAGCTGATCGCCTCGGCGCACCCCGTGGCGGCCGGCACCGCCACGGCCTTGCTCGGCGTGCTGCTGCTGTACACGGACCGGTGGGAGGAGGGGCGGGCCCACCTGAGGACGGCCGTCGACACCGCCAGGGGACCCGCGCTCCAGCTGGCCCGCTTCCACCTGGCCAAACTGCTGATCGAGCAGGACGAACCGGAGCGGGCCGCCGAACTGCTGCATGCGGTGGTCGAGGACGAACCCTCGGAGGCGACCGAGGCCGCCCGGGCCACCCTCGCCCTGCTACTGGTGCGAGCCGGAAAAGCGGAAGAGGCCGCCGAACTGGTCGCAGGCGATGCCGGTTCTGCCGACCCGCGAACCAAGGAGACGGCCTTCGCCGAGGCCGGCGAGCACCTGTTCGACGCTGGCGAACTCCACGCTGCGGCCGAACTGCTGCAGGCCGTACGGGAGATCCCCGGGATGGCGCACGCACCCCGGGTGGCGGCGCTGCTGGGCGTCGCACGGCGGGCACTCAACCAGTTCACCGAGGCCAGGGAACTGCTGACCGAGGCACTCGACTCGGAGGAGGAGCCGCTCGAACCGATGGTCCGCCGCTACCTCGGCAGCACTCTGTTCCGGCTGGGCGAGTCCGCGCAGGCGGAACAAGTGCTACTGCCGCTGGCCTGCGGCGACGTGGACGGCGGGCACCGGCCAGGGGCGTTGCTGCTGCTGGCGCAGATCCTGGACACCATGCCCGGACGGCAGGAGGAGGCTGGCGACTGGTTCGAGGCGGCGAGCCACTGCGGCGATCCCGAGATCGAGCGCCGCGCCGGCCTCGACCACGCGCTGCAACTCCAGCGGCTGGGCCACCCGGCAAGAGCCCGGGAGATCCTGGCCGCGCTGAGGGTAGAGGGCGCCGACCACACTGGCGGTGCCGATCTCGACGACAGCGCCGGCCGCGGTGACAGCGCCGACCGCGGTGGCATCCTGCTGGACGCAGCCGAGCCCACGCCCGCCGCTGGCCTGCCGGTGGCCGTGCTGCTCCTGCTTGCGGACCTCGCCGACGCCGAAGCCGACCCAGCCGAGGCGGCCTACTGGCGCACCTGCGCCGAAGCGGCTGTCACTGCCGAGCGGTAGTACGCCCGGCACTCGTCGAGAAGCCAGACCGTCTGGCCCAGCCTGATCCGGGTCGGCTGGGACGAGACCGGCGGCACGGTTGGCTGTCCTGCCCTGCCAGGGGGTCGGGGGAAACGATCTTCAGGGTTGTGGGAACGAACCATCTGCCGGCTGGGTGAAGTCGCAGGTCAGCGGATTGTGTCGGTTCCCGACCAGCAGCACCCCACACCCTCCTCAACCCGGCACACCGCACGATCCGTGTCATGTGAGGCCTCAGGACATTGTTGACGCGGTGTTCTCGGGACTCTCTCTCGACGAACCCTCGCCCAGGACGGCGCCTCGGGAACGAACTTCACCGGACTCCAGGACCGGGATCGTGCCCCGACGGGTGGGTGGCCCGGGGCGGCTGGGTTCAGGCCCGGGTGGGGTGGGTGAGGGTGTGCCAGGCGTTGTAGCCGCCGAGGAGGTCGAAGACGTCGGTGTGGCCGTGGTGGCGCAGCAGGCTGGCGGCGATGGAGGAGCGGTGGCCGCCGGCGCAGTGGACGACCAGGGGGTGGCCGGTGGGGATCTCGTTCAGGCGGCTGGGGAGTTCGGTCAGGGTGATGTGCAGGGATCCTTCGATGGAGCCGGCTTCGCGTTCGCCGCAAGTACGGACGTCCAGGACGGTGGGGGGCTGCTCATCGGCGAGTGCGGTGCGGAGTTGGTCGGCGGTGAGGCGGCTGGCGGGGGTGAGGTGGTCGGCGAGGGCGGGCAGGGCGTTGTCGGGGTTGCTCAGGTAGCCGGCGATGTGGTCGAAGCCGATGCGGGCGAGGCGGGTGACGACCTCGTCCTCGCGGTCCTGCGGGGCGATGATCGCGATGGTGCTGTCGGGGGTGAGGACGGTTCCGGCCTGTTCGGCGAAACGGCCGTCGAGGGGGACGTTGAGGGCGCCGCGGACGTGTCCGGCGGCGAAGTCCTGGGGGTTGCGGGCGTCGAGGACGACGGCGCCCGCGGTGCGGGCTTCCTTGAGGCCTTCGGGGCACAGGGGGCGGGCGGCGTTCGTGCGGTCGAGCAGCGGGTGGTCCTGCCGGTTGAGGGCGGCGTCGTGGCCGAAGTAGGCGGGGGCGGTGGACTGGCCGGCGGTGACGATGCGGACGAAGGTGTCCTGGTCCATGGGCTGGCAGGCGTAGTTGGTGCGGCGCTGGGTGCCGATGGTGGAGCGCTTCTCGGTGGAGAGGTTCTTGCCGCAGGCGGAGCCGGCGCCGTGGGCGGGGAAGACGAGGGTCTCGTCGGGCAGGCCCATCAGCTTGTGGTGGACGCTGTCGTAGAGCATGGCGCCGAGTTCGTCGGCGGTGACGCCGGTGGAGGCGAGCAGGTCGGGGCGGCCGACGTCGCCGATGAACAGGGCGTCGCCGGTGAGCACGCCGTACGGGACGGTGTCGTCGGGCTGCTCGAAGACGAGGATGCTGATCGACTCGGGGGTGTGCCCGGGGGTTTCCAGGATCTGGAGGGTGACGTCGCCGAGTTCGATCCGCTCGCCGTCGGCGAGCTTGCGGATGGGGTACTCGGTCTCGGCGCGGTGGCCGTAGCCGATCCAGGCGCCGGTGCGGTCGGCCAGTTCGAGGTGGCCGGCCAGGAAGTCGGCGTGGAAGTGGGTGTTGATGACGGCCTCGACGGTGAGGCCGCGGGCCTCGGCGTCGGCGACGTACTCGTCGACGTCGCGGCGGGGGTCGACCACGACGGCGCGGCCGGTGCGCTCGTCGGCGATCAGGTACGAGGCCTGGGAGAGGCAGTCGAGGTAGAACTGGGCGAAGTACACGGGGAACCTCCTGGGCGGCGTCGGGCGCCTCGGCGTGGTTTCGATACCCCCACCAGTATATGTGCCAGCATACCGCCCCACGGTTGATACGGGGCGGGGTATCGCCGAACGAGGTCGATAATACCCCCAGGGGTACTATGGTGGACATTGCGAGGGACCGGCCGTCGCCACCGGAGACGGGTGGCGCCAAGGAGGCGCTCACACCCCCCGGCGAGCCGGCCCACGCCACACCAGACCATCGGAGAACCGCATGCCCCCGCTGCCGCCCAACCCCGGGCAGACCACCCCCGCTCAGGCCCACCAGCTCGCCCGCGCCGGCGCAGCCGTCCTGCTCGACGTCCGGGAGCGCGGCGAGTTCACGGCCGGCCACGCCCCCGGCGCCCTCCACCTGCCGCTGATCGCCCTGGCCGCCCGCGAACCGCTGCCGCCCGAGGCGGACGGACTACTCGTCCTGGCGATCTGCCACTCAGGCAACCGCTCCGCACGGGCGGCGCAGCTGCTCGCCGAGCGCGGCGTCGAGGTACTGAACGTCGTCGGCGGCATGGCCGCCTGGGAGCGGGCCGGGCTGCCGGTCACCACGCCGGGCGGCGGCAGCGGCAGCAGCGGCAGCGATGGCGGCGGGAACTCCAGGGACGCCGGGGACGCGATATGACCGCGCTGCTCCTGGCGCTGGCCGCCGGGGCCGTGGTCGGCCTCGCCCTCGGCGGCCTCGGCGGGGGCGGCAGCATGCTCGCCGTCCCCGCGCTGGTCTACCTGCTCGGCTTCAGCCCGGCCCTGGCCACCACCGCCGCCCTGGTGATCGTCGCCGCGACCTCGCTGACCGGCCTGCTCGCGCACGCCCGGGCGGGCCGGGTCCGCTGGCGCACCGGCGCGCTGTTCGCCGCCGCCGGGCTGCCCGCCGCCACAGCCGCCGGGGCGCTCTCGGCACACCTGCCCGGGGCGCTGCTGACCGGCGCGTTCGCCGTGCTGGCCGGGTTGGCCGCCTGGCGGATGCTGGTGCCGCCGAAGGCCGCCCCGCAGGAACGTTCCGCCGCCGGGTGGGGCCGCTCGACGGCGACCGGCGCCGGGCTCGGCGCGGTCACCGGGCTGCTGGGGGTCGGGGGCGGGTTCCTCGCCGTCCCCGCGCTGGTCTCGGTGCTCGCCTTCACCATGGCCGAGGCGGTGGGCACCAGCCTGCTGGTGATCACCGCCAACGCGCTGGCCGCGCTGCTGCCCCGCCTCGGCGCGACCGGTGCCATCGACTGGGCGGTGGCCGCCCCCTTCACCGGGGCCGCGATCCTCGGCGCCTGGGACGGCAAGCGGCTCGCCGACCGGCTCAGCGGGCGCACCCTGCAACGGGCCTTCGCGTTCGCCCTGCTCGGCGTGGCCGCGCTGATGCTGGTCACCGCCCTGCGCTGATGCCGGTCACCGCACCGCGCTGACGCCGGGCGGCCCCGGCTCCCGGCGCGCGCACCCGGAGGGCGAGTCCGGAGGGCGGCAGCCGACCGTGCGCCGACCGTTGACGCGGCTCGGATGAGCATGTGACATTGCACATGTCACTCAGCGCCGCTCGAGGGATTTGAACGTTCAAACCCCTGCCCGCGCACGCCGCCCCGCCCCCTGACGCACCGCCACCCGTCCGACAGGAGAGCCCCCATGCCCCCCACCCGCGCCCCGCGCCGCCGACCGGTCCGCGCCCTGCCCCCGGGCTCAGCGGTCCTGGCTGCCCTGGCCGTACTCGCCGTCCAGGCCGTCGGCGCGGGACCGGCCCGAGCCGACGGCCCGGCCGCGCTGGTAGACGGCGGCGGCTACATCCTCGGCTCCGTCCTGGACGGCGGCTGCCTCGGCCCGCAGTACGCGCAGCCGGCGGCCGGCACGCCCGTCGTCGGCGCGGCCTGCCAGGGGCTGCTCAGCCAGCGCTGGCAGCTGCACCGCACCACCGACGGCTACCGGCTGGTCAACGCCGCGAGCGGACGCTGCCTGACCCTCGACGGCACCGGGCGGCATCCCGGCACGGCCGACTGCGGCGCCGATCCCACCGCCGAGACCTTCGCCATCTCCCCGGCGCCGGGCGGGAGTCACACCCTGGCCGCGCACGGCGCCTGCCTCACCACGGCAGGCGACCACAGGCAGAACAGCGCAGCGGATCGCGAGCAGGACGGCGCCGCCGACCGCGAGCAGAGCAGCGCCGCCGACCGCCGCGGTTGCGACGCCCGGCCCGCCCACCGCTGGACCCTCACCCGCAGCGAACCGCTCACCCTCACCGACCCCGGCTTCGAACAGGGCACGGACGGCTGGACGTTCAGCGACCACACCGGCGTCGCCACCAACAACCCGCACGGCGGCACCCGCCTCGCCTACCTCGACGCCGGCTCCGGCCACCGGATCGCCCAGCAGGTCACCGCCGTCACCGCGGGCAGCTACGACCTGTCCGTCTGGATCGCCACCGGCGGCGCCGGCGGCACCTTATCGGTCAGCGTCAACGGCACCGTGGTCCGCTCGCTGACCCTGCCCGAGCAGCCCGTCTACGCGAAGTACACCCTGCCCCGGGTGCACGTCGCGGCCGGCGACCGGCTCACCCTCGGCATCGGCTCCTCCCCCACCGGCTGGGTCAACGCGGACGACGCCGCCGTCGCCCCGTCCGCCCCCAGCGACCCGAGGATCAGCTCCTCGGACCCGGAGGTCGTCGCCCTGTTCGACTGGGCCAAGACCAAGGCCAACAGCTGGGTGCAGCAGGCCGGCACCACCGGCGTGCTCAACCAGGACGAGAACAACCCCGGCGGCACCGGCACCACCACCTACGACACCACCTACTGGGCCGGCTACCCGTTCCGCTCCGACTTCTACAGCCGCGACTTCGCCCACCAGCTGGTCGGTGCCCACCTGCTCGGCCTGGACGCCGAGAACAAGACCATGCTGCGCGGGTTCGCCGCCTCCGCCACCGAGACCAACAAGCTCTACCCGGTCTGGGCGCTCAACTTCGACGCCAGGACGTACGGCAGCATCGACTACCGGAGCCCCGACCGCTTCGTGCGCGAGCTGCCCGCGCCGTTCGAGCTGGTCGAGAAGGCCGGCGAGGCCTACCGGTGGACCGGGGACCGCGACTACGCCGACGACCCCGCGCTGAGCGGCTACGTCCGCAACACCCTCGGCCCCTTCATCGCCCAGCACCCCGGCCCGGTCGACAACGGCGGCCTGCCCATCCCGCAGGCCACCAGCCGCAGCATCTTCGCCGGCACCGCGAGCTACGCCGAGAACGCCACCAGCACCTACGCCGAGGCCGGCGACGCGATCGGCGCCCAGTACCAGGCGTACCTCGCCGCCGCGACCCTGGCCACCGCCAAGGGCGACACCGCCGCCGCCACCGGCTACCGGCAGGCCGCCACCGCGCTGCGCGACTACGTCAACACCACCTGGAGCGTGGACCGGCAGCAGCCCGGCGAGGTCGTGCACGGCTACGACACCACCGGCAAGCCGGTGACCGGCTGGGGCTACGAGTCCAGCGTGCTGATGCCGGTCAAGCAGCTGCTCGACCCCGGCCCGCGCCGGGACGCCCTCCTCGCCGCCATCGACGCCGCCGACTCCGGCCCGCAGCGCTCGACCAACCTGGAGGCCTACACCTACCTGCCCGACGCCTTCTTCGCCAACCAGGACGGCGACACCGCCTGGAAGTGGATGCGGCAGATCTACCAGGGCGTCGACCAGCTCCACGCCACCGGGCGGCTGCTCAACGGCGACTACCCCGAGGTCCCGTTCACGCTGCTCGGCCAGACCGTGCAGGGCCTGCTCGGCGTCGAGCCCGACGCCGCCGCGCACACCCTCGTGACCGCCTCCCGGCTGCCCGCCTCGATGGGCTGGCTGGAGGTCGCCGACATCCCGGTCGGCGCGGGCTCGGTCACCGTCCGGCACGACGGCCACCGCGGCAGCACCGTCACCAACACCGGCCGTACGCCGCTCACCTGGGAGGCCCGCTTCGCCGGCCCGCACGGCGGGATCACCGTCGACGGCAAGGCCCGGCCCACCCGCACCAGGACCGTCGACGGCGTGAGCTACACCTACGCCACCGTCACCGTCGCCCCCGGCCGCACCGCGAGCGCCGCCGTCACGGACTGACCCCCACCGCACCCGCCGCACCACCCGGCCGGCCGGCGGCCCCCAACCGCCCGGCCGCACACCCCGCTCCACCCGACGCACCGTCACCACCCCCACACCCTCAGGAGCGCGCATGCGCCACATCCCCCACCGCCTCGCGGCACCCGTGCTCGCGCTGGCCCTCGCCGCCACCGGCCTCGGTGCCCTCACACTCGGCACGGCCGCCCCCGCCGTCGCCCTGGGCAACGGCAACGCCCTCACCCCGCCCATGGGGTGGAACTCCTGGAACTCCCTCGGCACCGAGGTCACCGAGGACCAGGTCGTCCAGACCATCGACTTCATGGCCGCCAACGGCCTGGTGGCGGCCGGCTACGACACCGTCACCATCGACGACGGCTGGTCGCTCTGGCACCGCGACGGCCAGACCACCGACCTGGTCCGCAACGCCGACGGCGGGCTCCAGCTCCACGACGCCGCCGGGAACCCCGTCAGCGGCACCGACGGCACCGGCAACGACCCCACCACCGGCCACCTCCTCCCCCGGCCGGACCACTTCCCCGCGCAGACCGTCAACGGGCGGACCGTCAACGGCATCGAGTACCTCGCCCAGTACGCGCACGGCAAGGGCATGAAGTTCGGCCTCTACGCCACCGACACCTACCTCACCTGCCAGATGCACCCCGGCAGCCTCGGCCACGAGAGCACCGACGCGAGCGACTTCGTCTCCTGGGGCGTCGACTACGTCAAGTACGACGACTGCCCCTACGGCCCGCAGATCACCGGCCCGGACGGCCACAACTACTTCACCCAGGGCGAGGGCAAGGAGCTCACCCGCTCGATCTACGCCCGCGTCCAGACCTTCCAGCGCGCCCTCGACGCCGCCTCCGCCGCGCAGGGCCGGCCCAAGGTCACCCTCAGCGTCTCCGCCCAGCCCGCCCACACCGGCGTCCCGTACCTGCTCGCCGCCGACGACCCGGCGCGCACCGACCCGGTCGTGCAGGCCGCCGGCACCGCGCCGTTCCAGGCGCCCGGCTACGCGCCGACCGGCGTCTGGTGCGGCCAGGTCGCCAACCTCTGCCGGATCGGCGGCGACCGCGACAGCGAGCTCGACGGGGTGCTCTGGAACGGGCAGTTGCAGACCGCGCTGCAGTACCCCGGCAACGTGCGCCCGGGCAGCTGGAACGACCTCGACATGATGTTCACCGGCTGGCAGGACGTCTACGGCGCCTGGGGCACCACCGACACCTGCACCTGCCACAAGCCGTTCACCGACGACGAGTCCCGCACCGAGACCTCCGTCCTCGCGATGCTCGCCGCCCCGCTGGTCTCCGGCGCCGACCTGCGCACCGCCGCACAGTCCCAGCACAGCGCGGACGGCCACACCTGGTCCACCGGGATCGACGCCGCTAGCCTGGCGGTCCTGAAGAACCGCGACGTCATAGCGATCGACCAGGACGCCCTGGCCAAGCCCGCCACCCTGGTCGGCGCCAAGCCCGCGAACGCCACCGCGCCGGTCGTCCTCCAGCGGCGGCTGGCGAACGGCGACACCGCCGTGCTGCTCGTCAACCAGGACCCGGCCGCGAGCCGCACGGTGAGCACCAGCCTCGGCGAACTCGGCCTCACCGGGCCCGGCTACACCGCCAAGGAGCTGTGGACGGGCGCGAGTTCGACCGTCACCGGCACGCTCGGCGCCTCGGTGGCCCCGCACGGCGTGGCGCTGTACCGGCTCAGCGCCCGGCCGGCCACCGGGCCGGCCGCGGTGGTCGACGACGGCCGCTACCACGCGATCGGCGCCGGCGGCAGTGGCGGCCTGGTCCTCGAAGTGGCGGGGACCTGCAGCTCGCCGCTCGGCGCCGTCGCCGACGTCAACACCTGGTGGCCCACGCACACCTCCGAGCAGTGGACCTTCACCAGCAATCCGGACGGCACCGTGCGGATCGCCGACAACTGCGCCACCTCCACCCACGCGCACACCGTGCTCGCCGCCGGCACCGACCCCGGCAACAGCGCCTACCTGCTCGACTACTCGCCCGGCAACCGCTGGCAGGAGTGGCGGGTCGCCCAGGACGGCGCCACCGGCGCGCTCACCATCACCAACGTCGCCACCGGCCTGGTCCTCAACGCCCGCACCGGCACGGCGGGTTCGACCGTGACCACGGACGCGGCCGACGGCGCCGCCCCCGGACAGGGCTGGGGCGTCGTGTCCTGACCTCCCGGGTGCCCGCGTCCTGACCGCATCACCTGATCACGCTCCCGGGCGCTCCTCCTCCACCACGACGCCGACGCCCGGCCAGTGGCGCGCCAGGTCGGCGAAGAAGCGCTCGGCGTCGATCGCCGCCTCGGGCGGGCGGACGCCCGGGGCGTGGACGCCGCCGTCCAGGAGCTGGGCGAGGCCGAGGGCCGCCGGCACGCCGGTGCTCTCGGCCATGTCGCCGAGCAGGGCCTCGGCGCCGGTGAGCCGGGCGAGGACGGTGACCGGCCGGCCCTCGCGGCCGCCTGTGGCGGCGGCGAAGAAGCCGGGAAGGCTGCCGGGGCCGGGGAAGCGGGCCGCCCGGGCGGCGGCCCGCAGGGTGCGGCGCAGCGTGGGGCGGTCGAGGTCGACGGCGGCGGTCTCGTTGCCGAGGCGCCCGGCGTCGAGGTCGTCCCGCAGGACGTCCAGGTAGGCGGCCGTCCTGGCGGTGACGACCATGAGGTTGGCGGCCGCGCCGCCGGGCCGCAGGCTGCGGTGCAGGGTGACCGGTTCGGGGTGGCCGACGGTGTACGCGGTGCCGCGGTGGCCGCCGGGCAGGTCGAGGGCGACCGGCCGCAGCGGGGGCCGCTGGACGATCCGGCCGCCGTCGACCACCGCGACCGTGCCGCTGATCTGCTGCATCCAGTGCACGGCGGCCGCCAGCGGGGCACCGTCCGGTCCGATCAGGGAGGTGTCGTCGGGTTCGGCACCCGCGTCGACGGGCCAGGCGGTGTAGAGGTCGGTCAGGGTGTCGAGGCGGGCGGCGGCCCGGACGGCGAGCAGGTTACTGACGCCGGGGCTGGCGCCCATGCCGATCACGGCGCGGACGCCGGCGGCGCGGGCCTCGCCGTCGAGTTCCAGCATCGCGACGGTGGGTTCCCAGTCGTCGCAGATGTCCAGGTAGTGGGTGCCGGTGCGGATCGCCGCGCGCAGCACGCCCAGGCCGAAGCGGTAGTACGGGCCGACGGTGTTGAGGACGGCATCGGCTTCCGCAAGGGCGGCGTGCAGCTGCGCCCCGTCGGTGACGTCGACCTGGCGGGCCCGGACCGGCACCGGGCCGCCGGCGAGGGCGGCGGCGGTGCGGCGGGCGGCGTCCGGGTCGCGGTCGGCGATCACGAGTTCGTGGACGCCGGGCAGTCGGGCGGCGACCCGGGCGGCGACGCGGCCCATCGCTCCCGCTCCGCCGAGGGCGAGCACTCTCATCGTCGTTTCTCCTTTCGCCGGCTGCGTCCACCGGCTTTGCGGCTGGGCCGTCAGCGCTGCCCGAGCGAGGTCAGGAAGCTGCGGTGCTCGTCGAGGTAGCCGGGGCTGAAGAGCGAGCGGGGTGCGGCGATCGCGAGGAAGGTGCTCTCCAGTTCCGAGTCCTCGACGGATTCGGGGACGATGTTGTGTGTGGCGTCCGGGTAGCGCTTGACCCGGAGCTGGCCGGGCGTGGTGAGGATCCTGCGGTAGCCGGCCTCGGTGTCGTCGCTGTCGACGTTGATGTCGCGCCCGCCGAGGAAGAGCAGGACCGGCACCCGGAGGGCGGCGAGGTCGTCGCTGGCGTCGGAGGTGTGGTTGCGGCGGTTGAAGTCCCAGCGCTGCGGGGTGAGGCCGTCGACGTCGCCGCCGCCGGCCCGGTACTGCTCGAAGGTCTGGCCGGCCCGGAGGGCGGCGAGGTTCCGGTCGCTGCGCGCGATGGCGGCCGCGGTCTCGGCCGGGGTGGCGTGCTTCTTCCTGAGTTCGGCGAGCAGGTTGTAGCGGCCCTGCTGGAGCCAGTTGACGGCGGGGGCGACGGCGATCACGAACTTGACGTCCGGGGACTGCCGGGCGGCCTTGGGCATCACCCAGCCGGCCTGGCTGGCGCCCCAGAGGCCGATCCGGGCGGGGTCGATGCCGGGCTGCTTCTTTGCCCAGGCGATCGCGGCGACGGTCTCGTCGGCGCGGTCCTGGATGCTCTGGTCGAGCCAGTTGCCGGGGGCGCCGTCGACGCCGGGCTTGTCCCAGGAGAGGGAGGCGTAGCCGGCCTTGGCGATGGCCTCCCAGATCGGCCGGTAGAAGGTGTCGTGGGTGGCGTTGGTGGGGCCGTCCCCGTGGACGAAGACGACCAGGCCGGCGGGGGTGCGGCCGCCGGTCGGGCGGGCGAGGACGCCGTGCAGCGGCTGTTTGCCGCCGGTGATGGTGACGCGTTCCTCCTTGAGGTCGTACTCGTTCTGGTAGACCACCCAGCCGCCCGCGCCGAGCAGGAGCACCACCACGGACAGCAGTGATCCCCAGAGCAACCATCGCCTGCGCATCTTCACTCCACCAATCTATCGTTCTCAAAACGAACGTATCAGATGTGAACGTATTAGGATGGTCGCCATGGTGGAGATTCCGACCCGGGTGCTGGTCGAGGCGATGGTCCGTACGGACGGCACGGTCGACTGCGGCGACCTGTACGCCGTGGCCGGCCTGCTCGGGATGACCGACCAGCAGGTCCGGCTGACCGTCAAGCGCCTCACCGACGACGGACGGTTCGTCCAGGAGGGGCGCGGCCGCCGGGCCCTGCTGCGGGCCACCGCCGAGACCCGGCGCTCGATCGACCCCGACGTCGAGTACGTGGCACTGATGTACGCCCAGGACCGCGGCCGGGCCCCCTGGGACGGCGTCTGGCACCTCGCGGGATTCGCCGTCCCCGAGCACGCCCGGCCCGCCCGCGACGCGCTGCGCGAGGCGATCCTCCGACTCGGCGGCGCCCCGGTGCAGAACGGCCTCTACGTCTCGCCGCACCCCTGGGAGGAGGACGTCCTCGCCGAGGCCGCCGCCCTCGACGTGCGCGGCCACCTCACCCTCCTCACCAGCCGCGACCTGCGCACCGGCGAGACCGACGACCCCCGCGCGCTCGCCCGGCACTGGTGGCCGCTGGACCAGGTCGCCGAGGGCCACCAGCGGCTCGCCGAGGTCGCGGCCGACCGCCTCGCCCGGCTGGAGAAGGGCCTCACCGGATCCGAACTGCTCACCGTCGCCCTGGAGTTGGCCGCCGCCTTCACCGAGGCGATGGAGCCCGACCCGCTGCTGCCGCCGGAACTCCTGCCACAGCCCTGGCCCGGCACCGCGGCCCGCGAACTCGTCGCCCGCTGCTGGGCGCTGCTGCTCGCCGACCCCGGGCCGGGCACGACCCGGCTGTTCGACGCCTACGCCGAGGTCGTCGCGGCCGTCACCGCGTAGCCGCCGGACCCGGCTCGGGCGCGGCAGGTGCGGCAGGCGCGACCGGCTCCGGCAGGGTGCGGAACAGCAGCCAGCTCAGCACCGGCATCAGCACCAGCGGCAGCAGGGCAGTACGCAGCGAGGTCGCGTCGGCGAGGCCGCCGATCACCGGGCTCGCCAGGCCGCCGATGCTGACGGTCAGCCCCAGCGTGATCCCGCTGGCGGTGCCGATCCGCGAGGGCAGGTAGTCCTGCCCCAGCGTGACCTGCAACGAGAACGGCACGTACAGGCCCGCCGAGGTCAACGCCACGAAGACGTACAGCGCCGGGCCCGGCACCAGCACCACGCCCGCCACGGCCACCGCCGCCACCAGGTACGACCAGCGCGCCACCGCGACCCGGCCCCAGCGGTCCGCCAGCGCGCCGCCCAGCACCGAACCCACCGCGCCGCCCGCGTACAGCACCACCAGCGCCGCGGTGCCCGCCGCCGTACCGCCGCCGACCCGCTGGGTGGCGAACAGCGCGAGGAAGGTGCTCAGGCCGGTGAAGGCGATCGAGCGACACACCACGGCCAGCGACAGCCGCACGAACGAGGCCCGGTCGTCGGCCCCGGCCACCGGCGCCGAAGCCGCCCCGGCGGCCCGCCGGCGCTCCAGCTCGCGCAGCACCGGCAGGCACAGGACGGCGCCCGCGAGCGCCGGCAGCACCAGCAGCGGGGTCAGCCGCAGGCCGCCGCCCGAGACCACCACGGAGACCAGCAGCGGGGCCGCCGCGAAGCCCAGGTTGCCGCCCAGCGAGAACCAGGCCATCCCCCGGTGGCCGTCCCGCGCGGCCAGCCGGGCCACCCGGGCGGACTCCGGGTGGTACGCGGCCACCCCGACCCCGGACAGCGCCACGAAGGCCAGCGTCAGCGGGTACGAGCCGCTCACCCCGCTGAGCGCGATGCCCACGCCGCCCACCAGCGTGCTGACCGGCAGCAGCCAGGGCAGCGGGCGGCGGTCGGTGATCGCGCCGAACAGCGGCTGCGCCACCGAGGAGAGCAGCGAGGCGGCGAGCACCACGCCCGAGACGGCGGCGTAGCCGTAGCCGCGCTCGGCCACGAAGAACGGGACCAGGGCGGCCACCGCGCCCTGGTAGACGTCCACGCAGGCGTGTCCGAGGGACAGCAGGGTGATCGAGGAGTCCCGTTTGCCGGGTGTGCTCTTCGGATTGTCAGGCGTACTGGATGTATTGGACGCACTGGGCGTAGTGATCGGGAGATTGTCCGGCGTTGTCTTCGGCATGCCGACATGCTCGGCGCAGCGGCACCTGTCGGGCTTCCGATAATCTGCCAGGTGATGCCGAACATCCGCCACGACCCCGTCGCCCCGACCCGCGCCCAGCGGCTGGCCTCCGGCAGCGGGATCGACGCCCACCGCCACGACGACCACCAGATCGCCTACGCGGCCAGCGGCGTGCTCGCCATCACCACCGACGCCGGCTCCTGGGTCGCCCCCGGCACCCGCGCCATCTGGGTCCCGGCCGGCACCGTGCACGCCCACCAGGCCCACGGCGAACTGGACCTCCACCTGGTCGGGCTGCCCGCCGCCGAGAACCCGCTCGGCCTGGACCGGCCGACCGTGCTCGCCGTCGGGCCGCTGCTGCGCGAACTGATCGTCGCCTACACCCGCACCCCCGAGGACGACAGCCCCGAACGGGCCCGGCTGCGCGCCGTCCTGCTCGACCAGCTGCGCGCCTCCCCGCAGCAGCCGCTGCACCTGCCCGCCCCCGCCACGCCGCTGCTGCGCGCGGTCTGCGACCGGCTGCGGGCCGACCCGGCCGACCAGCACACCCTCGCCGAGCTGGGCCGGGCGGTCGGCGCCAGCGACCGCACGCTCTCCCGGCTCTTCCGCGCCGACCTCGGCATGACCTTCCCCCAGTGGCGCACCCAGCTGCGGCTGCACCACGCTCTGGTGCTGCTCGCCGAGGGCCTGCCCGTCACGGCGGTCGCGCACCGCTGCGGCTGGTCCTCCGCGAGCGCCTTCATCGACGTCTTCCGCCGCACCTTCGGCCACACCCCAGGCCGCCACCCCACCTACTGACCCGGCATTGTCCGCCGCTGGTGGCAGGGTGGGGGCATGTGCGGTCGCTTCGTCTCCACCACCACGCCCCAGGACCTCGTCGCCCTGCTCGGGGAACTGCGCTGGGATCCGGCCGAGTCGTTCGCGCCGAGCTGGAACGTGGCGCCCACCGACCCGGTGCCCGCCGTCCTGGAACGCGTCGACCGGGAGAGCGGCGAGCTGCTGCGGCAGCTGCGCCCGCTGCGCTGGGGCCTGGTGCCGTCCTGGTCCAAGGACCCCTCCGGCGGCGCCCGCATGATCAACGCCCGCTCGGAGACCGTCCACCTCAAGCCCGCCTTCCGCAAGGCCTTCACCACCCGGCGCTGCGTCATCCCCGCCGACGGCTACTTCGAGTGGCGCGAGGTGCCCGCCGCCGCCGACCGGAAGAAGTACAAGCAGCCGTACTTCCTCAGCACCGGCTCGGTCATGCTGATGGCCGGCCTGTACGAGTTCTGGCGCGACCGCACCCGGCCCGAGGACGACCCGGCGGCCTGGCTCGCCACCGCCACCGTCATCACCACCGACGCCACCGACAGCGCCGGGCGCGTCCACGACCGGATGCCGCTCACCATCGCCCCCGCCGACCTGGCCGCCTGGCTCGCCCCCGACCTCACGGACTCCGACGAACTCCACCACCTGCTGCGCCGCCCCGCCGACGGCGCCCTGCGGGTGAGGGCCGTCTCCCCCGCCGTCAACAGCGTCCGCTCCAACGGCCCGGAACTGCTCGACCCCGCCCCGGACCCGCTGGGGCTGGCGGACTGACGTCCGACCGGCCGTCAGGCGATCCGGCCGGCCGGCCAGCCCGGGGGCGAGGACCAGGACGCCTCCAGGCCGCCCGTTCCGGTGGCGTGCCAGGTGGGGGCGGTGTGCATGATCATCCGGGTACGCTACCGTCCGGTACCGACAGTGGTGCGCCCGGCTCCGGGTGACCGGCGGAATCCGGTGACACGGCGCCCGCCCACGACTACGGTGGGCGGGCGGAACCGTACGTGGGGGTGAGGGCGCCGAAGTGTTGATGTCCAGGACGACGCATGTCCGGCCCGAGGGCGGCCTGCCCGACCACGAGGCCTTCGACCAGCGCCGCCGCCCGGTCTCACCCGCCACCGCCGGGAACCCGCATGCCGAGCAGCGGGCGGCCGTGCTGCCGCCCGAGGCGGCGCGGGCCGCGCTGACCGTCGAGGCGAGCGCCCCCGCTCCCAACCTGCCGCCCCGCGCCGCGGACCGACTCGTGGGCCGCGACGGCGCGTTGCGGGCGATCGCCGAGGCGCTGTCGGACGGCGACGGCAGCGGGCTGGTCACCCAGGCCACCACGCTGCACGGCCTCGGCGGGGTCGGCAAGACCACCGTCGCACTGCACTACGCCTACGCCGAGGCCGCGCACTACCGGCTGATCTGGTGGATCACCGCCGAGTCCGAGGAGCAGCTCGCCGAGGCCTTCGCCGACCTCGCCGTCCACCTCCACCCCACCTGGGCCCTCACCGCCCCGCCCGGCCAGCAGGTCGAGTGGGCGCTCGCGTGGCTGCGCGCCCACGACCGCTGGCTGCTCGTCTACGACAACGCCGAGGACCCGGTCCACCTCACCCCCTATCTCGGCCGGCTGCTCGGCCGCGGCCACCAGTTGGTCACCAGCCGCCGCGCCGGCGGCTGGCACCCCGGCATCCGCCCGGTGCGGATCGACGTCCTCGACGCCCCCGAGGCCACCCGCCTGCTCTGCGGCGCCGCCTACCCCGGGGCGCGGGCCGAACAGGCCGAGGTGCTCGCCCTGGCCGACGAACTCGGCCACCTCCCGCTCGCCCTCGCCCAGGCCGGCGCCTACGTGCAGCAGACCGGCACGACCTTCGCCGCCTACCGCGAGCTGCTGCGTACCAGCAGCCCGGCCGGCCCTGACGCCGGCTCCGGCACCGGTACCGGCTCCGACACCGGCTCCGGCGCGGTGGCCACCGTCTCCCGGCTCTGGCACACCACCCTGCGCACCGTCCAGGCCACCACCCCGTTCGCCGTCGAGCTGCTGCGCACGCTCGCCTGGTACGCCCCCGAGGCGCTGCCGCGCGAAGCCCTGACGCCCTTCGGCGCGCGCCGCCCGGCCGAGGTCGACTCCGCACTGCGGCTGCTCGCCGACTACAACCTGATCACCCTCGGCGACACCGTCACCGTGCACCGCCTGCTCCAGGGCGTGCTGCGCCGTTCCGACGGCGCCCGCCCGCTGCGCCGGCGCGCCGAACAGCAGCTCGCCGAGGCCGCCGCCCGGCTCTGGCCGACCGCCGGGCCCCGGCTGCGCCGGGCGCTGCTGCCGCACATCCGCGAGCTGGCCGCCGGCGGCCCGTCCGAGCAGCCCACCCCGCAGACCGTCGCGCTGTACCGGCTGGCCGCCGGCGAGCTGACCGACCGGGCCCAGCGGGTGTTCGCCATCCCGCTGGTCACCGCGATGGCCGACGGCCAGACCCGCCTGCTGGGCGCCGACCACCCCGACACCCTGGCCACCCGGGGCCGGCTCGCCGAACTCCACGCCCGGGCCGGCGATCCGGCCCGGGCCGTCGCGCTCTGCCGGGCGGTGGTGGCCGACCGCACCCGCCTCCAGGGCCACGACCACCCGGCCACCCTCGCCGACCGCAGCACCCTCGCCCACGCCTACCGCAAGGCGGGTGAACACCGGTGCGCCGTCGAGGAGTTCCGCGCGGTGGTGGCCGACCGGGCGCGGGTGCTCGGCGCCGACAGCCGGGAGACCCTCACCAGCCGCGCGGGCCTGGCCTACGCCCTCCAGGTGGCCGGTCAACACCAGGCGGCGGTGGCGGAGTTCGAGCGGCTGCTGGCCGACGCCGGCCGGGTCCTGGACGACCCCGACCACCCGGACATCCTGGCCCACCGCAACGGGCTCGCGTACGCCCAACTCACTGCCGGCCAGCATCGGTTGGCCATCACCCTGTACGAGCAGGCGGTGGCCGACCGGGCCCGGGTGCTCGGCGCCGACCACCCCGACACCCTCACCAGCCGCGACTGGCTCGCGGCCGCCCACGTCGTCGCGGGCGACCACCGGGCCGCGGTCGCCGGGTACGAGGCGCTGGTCGCCGACCACGTCCGGGTGCAGGGGCCGGACCATCCGCAGACCCTCTTCGCACGCGGCCGACTGGCGACGGCCTACTGCGAGGCCGGGCACCCGGCTTCGGCGGTCGCCCGGTTCACCGATCTGGTCCGCGACTACACCCGCGTCCTCGGGCCCGACCACCCCCACACCCTGGACGTGCGCAGCGGTCTCGCCCACGCCCACCGCGAGGCGGGCCAACTCCGGACGGCGGTGGACGAACACCGGGCGCTGGTCCGCAGCCGCTCCCGCGTCCAGGGGGCGGACCACCCCGGCACCCTGGAGGAGCGCAGCGACCTCGCCTACGCGCTGCGCGTCGCGGGCCGGACCGACCGTGAACTGGACGAGTTCGAGGGCCTGGTGGCCCACCGCGCCCGCGTCCAGGGCCCGGACCACCCGGACACCCTGGACGAACGGTCCAACCTCACCCGCACCCTGCTGCTGGCCGGGCGCCCCCGCGCGGCGCTCGCCGAATGCCGACGGCTCCTCGCCGACCGTGAGCGGGTCCACGGCCCCGACCACCACGAGACCTTCGAGGCCCGGCTGAGCCTGGCCCGGGCCCTCGGCGACGCCGGCGACCACCGGCACGCGGCGGAGCTGTGCGACCGACTCGTCGCCGACCGGCTGCGGGTGCTCGGCGCCGACCACCCCGCCGTCCTCCACACCCGTGGCTGGCAGGCCTGGCTGCACGGCGCGGCGGAGCACCACCGGCAGGCCGTGGAACTGCGCGAACGGCTGGTGGCCGACTACGACCGGGTCCACGGCCCCGACCACCCGCAGACCCTCAACGCCCGCACCGGCCTGGCCTACGCCCTCCAGTGCGCGGGGCGGATCCGGGAGGCGCTCGCCGAACGCGAACGAGTGCTGGCCGACCTGACCCTGACGCTCGGTGCCGGGCATCCCACCACCCTCAGCGCCCGCCTCCAGCTGGCGCGGACCCACGACGAGAGCGGCGACCACCCGCGCGCCGTGGAGCTGTACGCGGAACTGGTCGCCGACTGCGTCCTGCTGTACGGCGAGGAACACCCCCGCACCCTCAGTGCCCGGTGGTGGCTCGCCTCCGCGCACGGGGACGCCGGGGAACACCGGCGCGCGGCGGAACTGTACGAAGCGCTGGCGGCCGACCGCGCCCGGCTCCAGGGCCCCGACCACCCGGAGACGCTCAACACCCGCTGGTGGCACGCCGACAGCTGCCGGGAGGCGGGCGACCACCGACAGGCCGTCACGCTGTCCGAAGCCCTGGTGGCCGACCACGCCCGCGTCCACGGACCGGAACACCCCGACACCCTGGGCGCCCGTCTGGCGCTGGCGCAGGCACTCACCGCCGCCGGCCGGCACCGCCGGGCGCTGGAGCTCCACCAGGAGCTCGTCGCGGACCGGGCCCGGCTCCAGGGTCCCGACCACCCGGACACCCTCAATGCCCGCTGGTGGCTGGCACACGACTGCCAGCAGGCCGGCGAGCACCGCCGCGCGGTGGAGCTGTACGACGCGCTGGCGGCCGACCGCAGCCGGATCCTCGGCGCCGACCACCCCCAGACCCTCACCGCCCGCTGGTGGCAGGCGAACGGCCACCAGCGGGCCGGCCACCACCGCCGCGCGGTGGAGCTGTTCGACGCACTGGTGGCCGACGACACCCGGATCCGCGGTGCCGACCACGCCGAGACCCTGGCCACGCGCGCCGGACTGGCCTGGGCCACCTCCGCCGCGAAGGACCACCGCCGCGCCATCGCCTGCTACGAGGCCCTGGCCGCCGACCGCACCCGGCTCCACGGCGCCGACCACCCGCTGGCCCTGGACGCCCGCGGCTCCCTGGCCTGGGCGCACGGCGAGGCGGGCGAGCACCGCCGCGCCGCAGAGCTGCACTCCGCGCTGGTGGCCGACCGCACCCGGCTCCAGGGCCCCGACCACCCCGAGACCCTCGACACCCGGCGCTCGCAGGCGGCGGGCCACCGCGAGGTCGGCGAACTCGACCGCGCCCTGGAGCTGTACGAGGCACTGGTCGCGGACCTGGCCCGGGTCCTGGGCGCCGACCACCCCACCACCCTGGACACCCGGCTCGGCCTGGCCCGGACCTGCCGCGACGCGGCCGAGCACGACCGCTCGGTGGACCTGTTCCGGGCCCTGGTCGCCGACTACGAACGGGTGCTCGGACCGGACCACCCCGACACCCTCGACGCGCGGCTCGGCCTCGCACGGTCGGTGGTGGCGGCGGGCGACCACCCCGCCGCCGCCGAGCTGTACACGGCGCTGCTGGCCGACCAGGAGCGGGCGCAGGGCCCGGACCACCCGGACACGCTCACCACCCGGTGGTGGCAGGCCGCCGCCCACCGCGACGCGGACGACCAGCGCCGCGCGGCCGAGGCCTTCGGCGCCGTCGCCGCCGACCGGGCCCGGGTGCTCGGCGCCGACCACCCGGACACCCTCAACGCCCGCTGGTGGCAGGCCTCCTCGTACCGCGCGGGCTACGACCTCCAACGCGCGCTCGACCTGGCCGCGCCCCTGGTCGCCGACACCGAGCGGGTGCTCGGACCGGACCACCCCGACACCCTCGGCGCCCGGTTCCTGCTGGCCTGGACGTACCGGTCGGGCGGCGACCACCGCCCCGCGACGGAACTCGACGAGGCGCTGCTGCGGGACCGGATCCGGCTCCAGGGCCCGGACCACCCCGGCACCCTCGCCTGTCGCGGCAGCCTCGCCCAGGACCGCCGACTCGCGGGCCTCCTGCACCAGGCCGAGGCCGAACGGGAGGCACTGGCCGCCGACCGTGCGCGCATCCACGGCCCCGACCACCCGGACACCCTCCACCAGCTCTCCCAACTCGCCGAGGCCGTCCTCGCCACCGGCGAACTCGACCGCGCCACAGCCCTGTTCACCGAGCTGATCGCCCACCGGAGCCGGGTCCAGGGCGCGGACCACCCGGACACCCTCGGCGAACGCTCCAGCCTCGCCTCCACCCACGCCCGCGCCGGCCGGCAGCGGCAGGAGATCGTCGAACGGGTGATGCTGCTCGCCGACCACGAGCGCGTACACGGCCAGGACCACCCCGACGCCCTCACCGCGCGCGCCGACCTCGCCCACGCCCACCGCCGCCGCTGGGAGCACGACCGCGCCGACGCGCTCTACCGCGCCCTGCTGGCCGACCGCACCCGGATCCTCGGTGCCGAACACCCCGGCGCCCTCGACGCCCTCGATGCCCTCGACGACCGGGACAGCATCGCGCTCAACCTCGTCGAGGCCGGCCGGTACGCGGAGGGCGCCGACTGCTACCGGGAGGTGCTGGCCGCCGTCGAATCGGCCCTCGGTCCGGAGCACCTCCTCGCCCACGCCGTGCGGTACGGCCTCGCCCAGGCCCTGGTGCTCGCCGGGGACCACGCCGACGCGATCGCCGAACTGTCGCCCCTGACGCCGGACTGGACCCGACCCGCCGGCCCCGCCCTGCCCGGCCTCGTCCGCTCCGGGTGCGTCCTCGCCCTCGCCCGCCACCTCAACGGGGAGCACGACACGGCGGTGCGCCTGGCCGCCGCCCTCGCCGCCTGCGCGGACGACGCCCTCGGCAGCACCGACGACGCCACCCTCACCGCCCGCGAGGCCCACGCGCTGCTGCTGGCCTGCGGCCCGCGGCCGCTGCGCGCCGTCGTCCGGCTGGAGGAACTCGCCGAGGAGTGCGCCGCGAGCCACGGCCCCCGCAACTCCCTCACCCTGAGCATCCGCCAGAGCCTCGCCCACGCGCGGCTGCGGGCCGGCGACGCCATCGGGGCGGTGCGGGTGTACGAAGGCATCGTCGCCGACCGGATCCCGGCCGGGGCACTGCTGACCGGGCACCGGCAGGCCGACGACGTCGCCGTCAGCCTCGGCACCCTGCGCCCCGGGCTGCTCCCGGTGTTCCCCACCCTGGCCGTCGGCCTGGCCGCCGCGCTCGCCGCGAGCGGGCGCCGGGACGCCGCCCAGGGCCTGCTGGCGGCCGTCCACACCGCGCGCCGGACCCTGATGGGCCCCGGCCATCCGCTGGCGGTGGAGAGCCGGACGGCCCTGGCCCGACTCGACGGCGGCGCGGCGGAGTCGCTGCCGGCCGCACCCGTCCGCGCGGAGCTCGGCCCGGAACCGTCCGAACCGGCCGCGCTGATCCGGCGCTCGCGCGGATCGCGGCACCGCCCCCCGGCGCCCGCGCCGGCCAGGACGGCCTGGCGGCCCCGGCTCACCCTGCTCGACGAGCCGGCGGTGGGGGCCACCGTGCACCTGGAACTGCGGCTGGAACCCGAGGTGCCGCAGAGCGACCCCGGCGCGCTGCCGGGCCTGCGCCTGGTGGCCGTCGCCGCCTCGGACGCCGTGCTCGATCCGCCCGTCGCCGACTACAGCCCCGCCGGGGAGCCCGTCCGCTTCGCGCTGACCCCGTCCGTGCCGGGGCCGCACACCGTCCGGATCACCGTCTACGACCGGGGGCACGGCGCCGTGCTCCAGGACCTGTGCGCCGTCGTCGACGTCCCGCCCGGCCCGCAGGCCCCCGCCATCGCCCAAGCCATCACCGTCGCCGACATCGCCCAGGACGAGGAGTAATCGCGTGGCCCGGGACCTCCTCGTCGAGATCCGCCAGAACCCCTCCGCCGACTTCACCCGGCTCCCCCGGCAGCAGGCGCCGGACGCCCCGCAGGCCAAGGAGCCGGCCCCGCTGGACCTCGTGGTCTCGCTGCGCCGCCACCGCGACGACCTGTTCGTCTCCGCCTTCCGGCCCGGCGAGCGCACGCCCTGGTCCCGCCCCCACCGCGCGGAGCTGAAGGTGTCCGCCCCCGCCCTGCTCGCCCGGGCCTCCCGGCTGCGGACCGTCTGGCGCGACCGCCTGGTCCAGTACGACCCGGAGCCGATCGGCGGCTACCCCTTCGCCCAGGCCGTCGACTTCAACCGGCTGGCCGGCGTCGCCGAGCGGCAGGTCGCCGAACTGGCCGAGGAGGGACGGTACTTCCTGGAGGTGATGCTCGACGGGCCGGAGCGCGAGCTCACCGTCTTCCGCGAGTACCTCACCCGGACGCTCACCGAGCACGGCTCGCTGCGGATCAGCTTCGACTCCGACCTCCACCTGCCCTGGCCGATGCTCGCCGTCGACGGCGGCCACGCCGACCCGTGGGCGGACTTCCTCGGCCACCGCCACCAGGTCGAGCAGACCGGCGCCGGCTACCCGCCGATCCAGCCGCCGTACCCGGCCCGCACCAGGCCCGTCACCAGCCTCAACACCGACGACCAGCTCACCGACGTCGGCCGGGCCCCCGAGGTCCGCAAGCTGCTGGAGGACCGCTCCCAGCTGACCGTGCGCACCGAGTCCGAGCCGCTGCTCCAGGCGCTGTCCTCCGCCGTGCTGGACGAGGACGTCATGTACTTCTGGTGCCACGGCCAGTTCGTCGCCGGCGACTCCCCGTACGAGCAGCTCGCCGTCCGGCTCTCCGACGACCGCCAGATCGACGCCGACCTGGTGCGCCGCCACCGCCGCCGGCACGCCGAGGCGCCGGACGCCATGTTCCGGCCGTTCGTGCTGCTGAACGCCTGCCACACCGGGCAGTCCACGGCCGCCGAACTGGAGCACCTCGGCCGGGCGCTGGTCGACCTCGGCGCCAACGGCGTGCTCGGCCCGCAGATCGAGATCCCGCAGGTCTTCGCCGCCGAGTACGCCTTCGCCTTCCTCGACCTCTACCTGACCGGGGAGTTCACGGCGGGCGAGATCACCCAGCAGCTGGTCCGGCGGTTCGCCCGCGAGTACCGCAACCCGCTGGCGCTCACCTACTCCCTGCACTGCGGCCTCGACAGCATCCTGGAGCTGACCCCGTGACGGCGCCCACGCCCATCGCCACCGCCACCGTCGACCTGGACGAGGAGGGCCAGCTGCTCGTCCCCGGCACCCGCACGCCGGTGCCCGAGGCCCGGATCGCCCAACACCTCGCCCGGCACCTGCGCATCCCCCCGCGGGCGACCGACGTCTACGTCTACGTCCACGGCTGGCAGACCAGCCCCGCCGCCGCCGACCGCTCGGCCGCCGCCCTGCTCACCGAGGCCGCCGCCCTGCACCGGTCCGCGCCGACCGCCTACCCCGGGCTGACCAGGGGGTTCCGCCCGTGGTGCGTGGTGGTGCGCTGGCCGTCCTCCAGCCTGCCGTCGCCGGCCGGCTACCGCCGGATCCGGGCCCGGGCGCACGCCATGAGCGCCCAGGGGCAGGCCGGGCGCGTCCTGGGCCACCTGCTCGGCTACCTGGACGCCGACCGCGGCGACCCGGCCTCGCCCCGCGTCCTGGCCAACCGCAACGGCCAGTACCTGCACCTGGTCGGCCACTCCTTCGGCGGCCGCTTCCTCTGCGAGGCCGTCCAGTACGCGGCCGACCGGCCCGCCGGGCCGCCGGTACTGGGCTGGAGCCGGCCGGGCGACCCCACCCGGCCGTTCACCGTCGACAGCGCGCTGGTCTTCCAGATGGCCGCGCCCCGCGACGCCTTCACCCACCTCTTCCCCCGGCTGTTCCTCGGCCCCGGCCGCCCCGGCGCCCCGCTGCGCGGCCCGCTGGTGCTCACCCACTCCCGCTGGGACCGCGCCACCGGCTTCTGGCACCTGCGCGCCGAGGGCCGCCCGGGCATCGGCCACTCCGGCACCGGCGTCGCCCCCGTCCCCCAGTTCAGCACCCGGCTGCGCCCCACCGCCTCCCCGTACCCGCGCACCGAGTTGGACCACCCGATCGTCAACATCGACGCCGCCCGGGTCTACCGCGGCGGCCTGGCCACCCGCCTCAACCCGGCGGGCGCCCACTCCGACTTCCACCACCCCGAATCCGCCCACCTGCTGCTCAGCCTCGCCGCCCACTCACGCTGACCGCCCACTCACGCTGACCGCTCGGGTGTCCGAGGCCGTGCGCTGATCCGACGCGAGGTGTCAGACCCGCCCCAGCGGCAGGAGGTACTGCACGGGCTCGTCCAGGTCGTCCAGGCCGAGGAGTTCGTGGGCGAGGTCGTCGTGGACCCCGCCGAGGGGAATCGTGCCGAGGCCGAAGGCCGTGGCGGCGAGCAGCAGGTTCTGGGTCAGGTGGCCGGCCTCCAGCAGGCCCAGGCGCAGCGCCCGCAGGCCGTAGCGGCTGCGCAGCAGGGCGAGGTCGACGTAGACCGCGAGGACCGCGGGGGCCTCGTCGATGCCGACGGCGTCCGGATCCGCGGCCGGGCGGGAGAGGTAGGAGGAGAGGGCCTTGAGGTCGTCGAGGGCGGGGGCCGGGCCGATCGGGCGCAGCGCGCGGCGCTCCGGCAGGCACTGGTAGGTGCCGGCGGGCAGGCCGTCCACGGCGAGGGCGAGCAGGCGCAGACGGACGCTGTACAGCGCGCCCGCGCTCGGGTACGGGCGGTGGCCGTGGGCGGGGGCGGTGCCGTCGGCGATCGGCCGGCGCGGTTCCGGGCCCGGTGCGCACGCGGACCAGAGCACCCCGCCGAGGGTGGCGGTGGTGAGCGGGCCGGTCAGCGGGCCGCGGGCGGAGCGACGGGTGCGCAGGGCGTCGGCGAGGGTGAGCTCCGGCAGGGGCTCGGCGGGCAGCCGGACGTCGTCGGGCTGTTCCCGCGGGGCCGGGCGGGGCGCCAGGTCGCGCAGCGCGGTGTCCTCGCTGCGGCCGATCTGGAACTTGCTGCGCTCCAGGTACTGGTAGTCGGGGGCGTGCCGGTCGGCGGGGAAGAAGGCGAACGGCCGGTCGGTCTCCAGCAGCGTGCGGGCGGCGAGCCGGCAGACCGCGCGCTCCTCGTCGGGACCGACGCCGAGGCGGTTGAACAGCATGTGCAGCTGGGAGGCCCAGGCCCAGGACAGCCGCTCGGCGGCCTCGGGCGGCGAGGCCGCGCGCATCCGGTCGGCCGCGGCCGCCACCTGCCCGGACCAGTCGGTCAGCCAAGGTGCGGCGGCGCCGGTGTCGAGTGCCTCGCGCAGGGCGCGGGCACGCCGGGCCAACGCGTCCCGCTGCCGGGCGAACACCGTGTTGACCCTGGTGTGGACGGCCGCGCCGGGCAGCGGCCGGTACTCGGTGACCCAGCGCCAGGAGGCGGCGTGGCGGCGCAGCCAGCGGGCGGCGGAGAGGTCGTCGAGGCCGAGCGCGTGGGCGGTGGTGTGGGCGAGGTCGAGGGCGAGCGGCAGGCGGGCGGCGGTTGCGGAGGCGGCCCGCAGGGCACGGACGGCCGTGCGGGAGGAGTGGCCGAAGAGGTCCTCGGCGATCGGCAGCAGGGCCGGGCCGCCGTAGCGTTCGGTCTCGGGCTGGTAGGGCACCGCCGTCACCTCGCCGTGGCGGGGCGCCCAGGGGCCGGTGGGCGGGGTGCGGCGGGCGGCGAGGCGGGCGAGGTCGGCGGCGAGTCCTTCGGCCTGCTCCGGCGCGCCCGGGCCGTGGAAGCGGATCCGCAGGTGGGGGCCGCCCTCGCCGTAGCGGATGAAGAACCAGTCGGCGTCCGGGTCCGTCGTCAGCCCGTCCATCAGGGGGGCGAGGTCGTCGGTGACGAAGGCGTCGGCGTCCCGGGCGGTCAGGGGAAGCGCGAGGTGCAGGCTCTGCCAGTGGGTGGTCGGCCGGTGGTGGGTGGTCATCGGGTCCTCGGGGAGGGGGTCGGGGCCGTCACGGGAACGGGTGCGGGTGGAGGGCCAGGTCGTCGTGGTGCAGCGGGCGGGGGCTGCGGCCGAGCCGGTGCGGGACGGCCAGCAGCCGGGGCAGGCCGCGGGTGCGGCGGTTGACGTGCCCGAAGGTCATCGGGAGGGTCCCGGGGATGACGACCTTGGCGCAGTACAGGCCGAGCCGTTCGCGGACCCCGGGCTCGTCCTGGGTGACCACCACGACGTCGAGGCCCTCCTCGGCGAGCCGGGCCACCGTCCGCTCCAGCAGCAGGGTCAGGTCGGTGACCGGCTCGGGGGCGCCGGGCCAGCGTTCGGGCCAGGGCACCGGGGGCGGGCCGGCGAAGAGGAAGTCCAGGCGGGGCTGCGCCTCGGGCAGGGTGTTGAGGCCGACGTGGTCCTCCAGGCCGACCACCAGCTCGGGGCGTTCCAGCATCGGCCGCAGCCGGTCCGGGTCGCGCGGCCCGCCCGGAGCGGCCTGGCGGTGCGCCGCCTCCTGCACGTTGGTGACCACTTCGGCGACGGCCGAGCGGATCGCCGCCCGCGGGTCGTGGTGGGCGCCGGCCGCCAGGAAGGTGCGCGGGGCGTCCGGGTGGCTCCCCCGGTACCGGCAGAGGGCGATCACGGCGGGAACGCCGAGGTCGTTGGTGGCGTCGAGCAGGGTGAGCCGGTAGCCGAGCAGGCGCGCGCGGTCGGCGAGGTCGGCGACGGCCGGGTCCTCGACGGGGACGGCGACGCCGGGCAGCGGGGTCCGCGCGTACCAGGCCATCAGGAAGGCGTCCCGCTCGGCGACCTCGAACAGCCCGTAGAGGGCGGCCTCCTGGGGGCTGCTGCCGAGCCCGCAGCCGTTCGAGGACTCGTAGACCACCCTGGGGCGGTCCCGGTCCGGGAGCTCCCAGTAGGCGACGTGCTCCGGCACGGCGAGCGGGCGCGCGTGGGTGAGGGACCAGCCGTGGACCCAGTCCAGCACGAGGTCGGGGGTGTACGGGACGGTGGCCCGGTTCGGGTGCCCGTGGTGCGCGGGATCGGGCAGCCCCAGCCGGACGGGGTCGAGGACGGCCTCGGGCCCCAGGTCGCGCGCGAGGTCGCCGTAGGAGCCCCGCAGGACGGTCCTACGGCCGAGCGGCCGCATGCCCGCGAAGCGCTCGACGCTCTCGAACAGCGCCACCCGCTCGCTGGACCGGAAGTCCACGGCCCGCCCGTAGCCGCCGTCGTCGAGCAGCCGGCCGTCGGTGACCCAGGCGGTGGTGAGGGCGAACGCCGAGTCCTCGGTGCGGAACAGGCGCCGGACCGGGCCGAACCGCTCGTCGTACAGCTCGGCACGCAGCCGGTCGTTGGCCCTGCCGTCGGTGCCCGTCAGGTCGTTCGCGCCGCGCAGCACGGCCGGATCGGGCAGCGGGCGGGGTGTCAGGGGCAGCCGGGCGGCGGCGGGCGAGTCGGCGGGCAGCGGGCGGCAGACCGGGCAGCCGCCGACGGGGCGGACCAGGTGGGTGGACCAGGTGGCGCGGTCGCCGTGGACGAGGTGGACGGTGGCGTGCGGCCCGGACTCCGCCCGGTCGGCGGCGAGGTCGGCGGCGAGCGCGGCGACCGCCTCGGTGAAGGCCGGGGTGCCGGTGCCCGCGAGCGCCAGTGCGGGGCTGTGCCAGGGCACCCGGCCGCCCGCGGTGGCCAGGCGCTGGTACTCGGTGCAGCTCAGACAGGCCGACGCCCCCGGCTCCAGGACCGGCCCGACGACCGTCAGCGCGCCGTCCTCCCGTACCGGCACCAGTCGCACCGGGTGCTCCAGCGCGTGGCGGCTGAGTCGGGCGGCCAGGTCGAGGGTCCAGCTGGTGAGGTGGACGACGGCGGTGCCGCTCGTGGTCGCCAGCGCCCGCTCGGGGTCGAGGACCGGCAGGTCGGTGGCGGTGGTCATGGGTGGCCTCCGGTGGTCACGAGAACCGTGAAGCCGCAGCCGTCCAGGGCGTTCGCCAGGGGGCGGGCGGCGGCGGTGGCGGACTGCCAGGGGGCGGCGCGCAGCCCGGTCAGGCGGCCCAGGGAGTCGCGCAACGCCGCTTCCCGGCGCGCGAGTTCGGTGATCCAGCGGTCCGTCCAGCCCTCGTCCGTCCAGCCCTCGTCCGTCCAGCCCGGGTCCGTCCAGCCTGGCTCCGGGCGGCCTGGGTCCGGACGTCCGGGCGGCTGCCGCCGGGCGGCGAGCGGGGCGGCGGCGCCGGTGAAGGTGGTGTGATGGGCGGCGGACAGGCCGCGACCGGCGGCCATGAGGCGGGTCAGGGCGGACAGAGCGGCGACGGCGACCGCGTCGGCGGGGGTGGCCTCGACGGCCCGGCCGAGGACGGTACCGGCGGTGGCCACGACGGCCAGGAAGGCCTGCTCGTCGGCCAGTTGGCCGAGTTCCAGCTCGGGAGCGTGGCCGAGGCGCCGGGCCAGCGCCGCCCACCAGTGCGCCGCCTGGGGGTGCTCCCGCCAGGCGGCCCACGCGAGGGGGCGGCCCTCGGACGGGCAGGCGTGGGCCGCGCGACGCAGGGCCCGGCCGAGTGCGTGGTCCGGGTCGGCGCCCACGACCGGGGCGGTCGGGTCGAGTGCGGCCAGCCCGAGTTCGGCGGCCCGGCAGGCGGCGGCCAGCCGGGCCAGGTCCGTCCGGGCCGCACCGGCCACCAGGGTTCCGGCGGGTGTGCGGCAGGAAACCAGGGCCGCCGGCAGTTGCGGCAGGTCCCCAGGCGAGGGCGCGTCGAGTACGCCGAGGCGCGGATCGCCGAGTGCGGTGACCCTGCGCAGGGCCTCGGCCAGGCCGTCGGGCGGCCCGGCGGTACGGCCCGGGCCCGCCGCCCACGGGTGGTAGTCGGCGCGCGGCGGGCGGGCCTCGGCCACCAGCACCGCCGGGCGGCCGACGAGCAGCCGCGGATCGCCGTCCGGATCGCCCGGGTCCGGCAGGCCGGCGACCGCGCAGAGCAGCCGCTGCGCCGTCGCGGCGGCGAGCAGGGCGGGGAGCGTCGCGGGTGGGGGACCCGCACCCGCCGGCTTGGGGTCCGCGCGCAGGCGGGCCGAGTCGGCGGCGGCGGCCCCCCCGACGC
>NZ_JBHWIJ010000003.1:0-28686 GCF_042732255.1 Kitasatospora sp. NPDC059803
AGTTCGCGGGAGCCGCCCTTCCGTCGAAGGCGGCGACGTTCCTGTCGAACGTCCTTGTGTATAGGAAGTCGGTGGGCCCGACTTCCTATGCAGGGCCGGATGCTTTATGCGCTGGCCTCACAGACCGTCATGGCGGCGGCCAGCGCGTGTTTCTGAGTGATCCATTCCGTGTTGCCGGCTTCGACCGAGCACCGTAGGGCTTCGATCATCTCTTCGTCGGCTGCAGCCGGTCTGGCCAGGTGCGCCCGCATGTAGTGCCTGAAGATTGCCGGCAACTGCTCGGGCCGGGTTGCGGCCTTGGCCTGGAGGGAGAAGAGGGGGAGGAACCAGACTTCGAAGCTCTCCTTGATCGCCGGGGTGGCTCGGTATGCGTCGTGGAGCGGTTGAAGACCTGCCGTGTGGCTATAGGGCAGGTGTCCGTGGAGGGCATACCGGAGGCGGATGCCGTCGTGTCCGCGGAAGTGCAGGCCGTGGGCGGCGATGTGGTTGGCGGCGTTCTGGGTGATGGTCATGACGGCTACCTCCGCCCGGTGCCTGCGGGCTGCGGCGAGGACGGTGGCATGGATGCCGACGCGCGGGTCGAGCACGAGGCGGTCGAGACCGAATGGCGACAGGTCGATGCCGTGGTCGCGGGTGCGGGAGAGGATCAGGCGCCCGGGGACCTTGCCGACGGTGCCCTGAAGGTGTCTGGGCTGCTGCCGGTGACTGGCGTGGATGTCCGAGCGGTCGAGGACGGGGCGGTCCTTGGCGAGTTCGGCGACAAGGTGAAGGCCTGTGCGGGCCCGGGTGTCGGTGCTGCCACAGGCGTTGCAGGGGTGGCCACCGGCACCGGTCATGTGGCCACAGGCCCGGCAGGTGGGAACGGCCTCACGGCTGATGGTCAGGGTGCCGGCGCGGAGGTTGTTTTCGATCATCTCCAGCGAAAGGCCGGCGACCTCGGCATCGGTGTCGGTCATGATGCCGCCCGCCGGGGGCCGGCCGGACGGGTATTTGCCCGCGATGAGGTCGGCCTCGAAGCGCTGGCGGAGGATCTTCGGCCCCTCCGCCTCCCGGTGACGGAGGTCTCCGGCGAGGGTGGCGGTGTTCCACAGGTGGGGTGCGGGCGGTAAGCCGAGGATGGCGTTGAGGGCAGCGGCGAGGCGGATGCCGACGGCTTTGCCGGGGTGGGTGCCGAAGGTGAAGGTCCCGTTCTGGACAGGGCCGTTGAGGAACAGGTGTCGCACGGGCTCCTCCTAGACCGGCGGGGTGGAGGTTCCCGTGCGGGTGAACCGGCCGTCTCGCAGTTCGTAGTGGAGGATCGCGGCGTTGGGCATCTTGCCCTTCCGCTCCTCAGCGAGGATCTCGGGCAGGGGGCAGGCTTCGAGCAGGGATCGGAGTGCCACCGCGGCGGTGTGGTGGGTGAAGGCAACGACGGTGGTCGATTCCTGGAGTTCGGCCTGGGCGAGGGTGGCGAACTCGGTGGCTCGATTGAGCACGCCTTCGGCGAGCGACTCACCGCCGGCCGGTGCGGTCCAGCGGTGCTTGCGCAGGCGGCGGTCCTCGGCGAGTTCGGGGTAGCTGTCGAACAGCTCTCGTTTGGTCATGTAGGTGGCGTCGCCATAGTGCTGCTCGTCGAGGAGCGTGGTCTGCCGGGGCCATCCGTCGGGGAGGTCGGGCAGGGCGATCGCGGCGGTGTCGATCGTCCTGCGGTAGGTCGAGGTGTAGACGTGCGGCGTGGGGCCGGAGAGCTTCGGCAGGACACCGGCGAGCCACTGGGCCTGCCGGAAACCGTGCGGGGTCAGGCCGACGATCGTGCGGGAGATGGTGTGGGCGACGGCTCCGGTGTAGGGGCGCGGGTCCTGGTAGAAACCGTGGTACTTGTCGGCGTTCTCGACGGACTCGGCGTGCCGGATGACGAGCAGGGCCATCGCGCGACGCCTACGCGGCGAGGTTGGCGACGTAGGAGCCGCTGACGGTCCAGGGGGTGAGCTCGATGCCGAAGCTGCTGCGTTCACCGTCCTGGGTGTGGACGAGCTTGCCGGACAGGTGCACGGTGTCTCCGGATCGGAACGCTCCGGTGTAGGCGCCGAGGTAGGAGCGCATGTGGGTGATCCGGCGGGCGAAGGAGTCGGGCTCGTCGATGGTCGAGCTGAGGATGGTCCTGACCTTGATCCCGTAGAGCGCCGGGGTGGTGAGGCCTTCGGCGTGGTCGGTGATTCTCGCGAGGAGGGAGATCTCTCCGATCTCCTTGGAGGAGATACGGGAGAAGGGCCTGTCGCGGTCGGAGCGGATGGGTTCGCAGTTGATGTGCGCGCCGGTGTTGACGGTGAGCCCTTGGAGCTTGCGGCGTTCCTGCTTGATGAGGGCCTCGAAGGAGCTGCCCTCCATGTACTTGGCCCGGCGGATGTACAGCCGGGTCAGGTCGTCCCCGTCGTAGGGCTTGATCAGAGCGGTCTGCTGGAACAGCTCCTGGGCGGCCTTGTAGCCTTCCGGCCCGTAGCAGACGAGGTCGATGTCCGAGCGCTCGTTGAAACAGCCGACGAGAAAGGACCCGGTGACACCCAGGAGATCCCGGGCGCCGTTCGCGGTGATCCACTCGGTGATCGTCAGGAGGTCCTCGCCTGCCGGGTTGTCGGCGACCGCGCCGGGTTCCTCATGGATGGCGGAGAGGGCCTGGCGGCACGAGTAGTGGACGGCTACGTCTTCGCGCGGAATGCCAGTGATGACGCAGCCGAGGGTGTCGGAGTAGACGTAGCACTCCGGTCGGTCGGCCAGGATGCCGAAGGACTTCGACACGACACTGTTCTGCCGGTAGGTCCGGCCGAACACCCTCCGGTCCCCCTTCTCGTCCGGGTGGTACTTGACGTAGCCCAGGTAGTGGCTGCCGGGGTGGCTGTCCCCGATGACCTTGAAGACGACGCCGTGGTGATCCATCAGGTAGTCACGGTCGCGGACGGTGGGGACCGGCCTACCGGTGTTCAGCGGCGAACTGCTCCAGAGCGGGGAAGGCTCCGGTGTCGATCGTGGCGGACGACTCATACTGCTCAAGTCCCATCGAGAAGAGGGCGCGGCGGTACTGCCACTTGATGTGCTTGTCGTGCCGTGCGGGGTGAACGGGCCGCATGAGGGCGAGGAAGAAGAAGCACTTGACGAGCAGGAAGTCGCCCAGGTGATCGCTGACCCGCCGGCCGATCAGGGGCGTACTGGTCCGGTCGAGTGCGACGGCGTACGTGGCGCGTTGCTCCGAGGTGATGGTGTAGCCCTTGCCTCCGCCTTTGAAGGCCACGATGTCGAGCGCCGGGTACACGTCGTAGCCGAACGGGATCGGTCCGTGGTGCTGCCAGTCGATGACCCCGGCCGTGAGGATGTTGGGTAGACCGTAGTCCAAGTGCCCGTGCACCATGGGGAGTCGGGACAGGCGGTCGAGGGCGCGCTCGACCGTCTGGTGGACCCGCGGTGTGTCGAAGTCCGGGTTCTCCTTGAAGACGTCCGCCGCGAAGGCCGCCTTCTCGAACCACGGTGTCGAGGGCAGAGGGTGCCTCGCCTGGGCCTGTAGGAGCTTCGAGGAGATGGCGGCTGCGGCGCTGATCACGTGGTCGCTGACCTGTCCGGCCCGCTGAGTGTCGGCCAGGGCGTCCTCGTGCAGCGAGCTGTTGCCGATGGTGCGTTCGATGGCGAAGTAACTTCCGCCTTCGAATCCGCTGTCGACAATCGCCGGTACGGGGTATCCCAGTCCGGCGGCCAGCTGCTGGAACTCGACTTCCGCCCGCAAGTCCTCTCCGCCGGTCCGTTTGTAGAGCGAGCCGTCGGCCGATCTCCAGACCGCACCCCGGGTGGCGGTCCGGTCCTTCACGAACTCCCAGGTGTTCATCGGCCCGTCCTTCTGCCGTACCGAGTCGCCGTAGCGCAGGCGTCCAGACTAGGAGAGTTCGAGCAGGCCGGACAACGGTATTCCCGTCAACGAATAAAGATCACTCGCGGTACATCATCGACCATTCGCCGAGCCGCCTCCTGGCCTCGTCGCCGAAGAGGGCGGATTCTTCGAATATCGAGAAAATTTCACGATAGCGCTGGATGTCCCGGTGATCGCGAAATGCGAGACGGCCGGTGAACGATTCCACAGTGGCGAGGCGGTCGTCGTACACCGTGAACGTGTTCATTGGCCCGCGAGTGATAAGTGTCCCATATGGAATCACGCCGATTCGAACCGCCGGCAGATGGGTGAGCGATGCAAGGCGGTCGATCTGGATGGCCATGGCCTGAGGAGGAAGCAGTGCCCACTTCACCGCCTGCTCCGTGAGCAGGAACGTGAATGACTTTGATTCGTCGTAGAGAGCCGCCTGGCGCGCCAGCTTGCGGCCCACGACGATCGTCCTGTCACCGGGGGAGTGGCTCAAGCTGGCCCGGATGTACTCGGGCGTGGCCAGGAGGCCTGTGATCATTGCCGGCAGGAAATATCGCAGCTCTGTCGCGTCCGACTCCAGCGACGCCAGCTCCGCCTGCCGCTTTTCGATGCCCCGGCGCCATGAGGTGCGCTTGTCCTGCCACTCGGTGTTGGCCGTACGAGCCAGCGAGGATACTTCCCGGACGAGAGCGGCCGGAGCCCCAAGAGCTCTGAGGATGCGCTCCACATCGACGAGGCCCGGGGTCAGTTTTCCGGTCTCGATTTTGCTGATCTTGCTCTGGGAGATGCCACAACGCACCGAAAGCCGGTCTCCTGTGAGACCGGCTTCCAGGCGGAGCCTTCTGAGCGTTTCAGCCAGATCGGACTTCGACCGGCCGAGCTGATCCGGATCGAGCGTCACCCGAGATCTTTCAGATATTCGGAAAACGGCACGGAGTGGGCCAGGGCGATTCTTTTCCACTCCTGGTGCCGGTGCATGTCACCGCTGACTAACTCCCGGTTGATCTGGGTGCCGTCAGGCCGGAAATTCAGGTGGACTGCCGAGGAATCATCGAACAGCCACCAATCCTGGTCGGGAATGCCGAAGTTCCGTTCAGTGGCGTCCAGGATTCGGATGTCTTCTCCGGCGGCGATGTTGCCGGGGATGCCCCAGACGAACTGGTACCGCTGGTAGTCCGTGAGGGGCCGGCGAACCACTCGGACGCGGCCGATCGTCCGCCCCGAGGAGACGAAGCCGTGCACCCTCCGGTGCCACGCCGCGTTGTGATCGACCGGCTTCGGCTCGCCGCGCAGGAAGCGGGCGAGGCTCTCTGCTTCCCTGGGCATGGTGTAGGCGGGCTGCGCCTCGAACCGGAACGCTTCGTGCTGGTAGCTGTCGAAGTGAGCGCGCCACTGGTCACCATCCAAGAGCACGGATGGCCTCCTCCAGGACGTGTCGGGGAATCTCGACGGCGGACTCCCCGGTGGGCACCTTCAGGGCCGTGAAGTGGTCGCCCTGGACCACGAACGTCCCCCGATCGGTCGCGTACACGTTCGGGCAGTCGTCATCGTCGCAGTTCGGGCCGTTGAACTTGCCGGTAAGACGCAGAAGTTGTGGGTACTCAGCCATGCTGACCCCTTCCAGGTCGAGTGCCTCCCAACCCATCAACGACGCTAGGGTCGGCTCCGATGCCTGTCCACGCCGTACCGGGCATATTCCTGATCTGGAATAAGAATCTTTCCGGGGGTCTCCCGCTCTGACGTTCCGAGGAACTGTCGGCCGGCGGCTCCTTGCGAGGGGCGCCGCTGGCCCGCCTGGAGTCCGTGATCATAAGCGGCCCGGCCGAGCTCTGGATCGTCCCGAGGCCCACCGCAGTGTGACGGTGGTACCTGGGGGAAGGGCGGGGGCCGCGCGGTCGGGGGCGCCCCCCCCCTTCGGCGCTGTGTGGGTCAGGCGGTGAAGTGGTCGAACTCGCCGGCCTTGGCGCCGAGGAGCCAGGCGTTGAGCTTGGCGCGGGTGGTGGTGACGATGTGGGCGGGGTCGTCGGACTCGCGGATGTAGACGAGGTCGCCGGCGGATGCAATTTCGACGCAGTTGGTCTCGTAACTGAAACTGGACTTCTGCCAGATGAGCCGTTCCATGCCTACCTTCCCTGTACTGCGTAACGAATGTGCTGGAGCAAACCCCATGAGTCGCGATAGGCGGGGGAGGGTCCGGGCACAGAGGCGGTCAGGGGTGGGAGCGCCGCGCCTCTGAGGCGTTCGAACTTCCGCCGGTATGACGATACTGCTTCAGGATCGCCCAGGAACGGGACGCCGTGCGGCTGCTCCATCAAGACGGTGTCCAGCTTCGGGTGCTGACCGTGCAGCAGCATGAACGGGATGTCGGTCGAGGCGAAGACTGTGCGGCCGAACGGCAGGATCTGGATGGTCACATGGGGTAGCTTGCCGACATCGATCAGGTAGTTCAGCTGGTCGCGCATGACGGTTGGACCGCCGTACATCGCGTGTAGCGCGGCCTCGTGGATCACGGCATGGAAGGGTGTTCCGTTCTCGACGCTCAGGATTTCCTGGCGGGTCCTCCATCGGGGATGCCGAACTCGCGCTCGTGGAGCTGGTGGTGAACGCCTGGCGGCACGGGTTGACCGCCGCGCCCGTCGTCCTGGTCGCCGTCGTCCACGGGACGCTTCGCGTCACCGTCGCGGACCGCAGCCCCGTGCTGCCCGAGCAGCGGAAGCCCGACCCGCTCGCCCAGTCCGGGCGGGGGTTGATGCTGGTGGAGGGGCTCATGCACCGCTGGGGTGCGGAGCCGCAGAAGCTCGGCAAGCGCGTTTGGTTCGAGCTGGACGGCGCCGCGTGATCGCCCACCACCCGATCCACCCCGCCGACCCGGCCCTGCGGCAGCTCACCGGTCGGCAGCTCGCCGAACTGATCGTCGATCTCCGCACGGAGGGCCGCGAGTTCGGTCTCCTCTGGCCGTCCGCTCGGCCCGGCGAGACCAATCTGAACGGCAGCGCCCTGGTCTCCATCGGCAACATCCCGGCCAGCACCTTGATCAACCTGCTGGCTCTGCTGCGCGAGTTCAAGCGCCGGCGGGGCCGGGCGTGACGGGCATGCTGATCCTGCTGGCCGCCGCCGTCGGCGGTGTCTGTCAGGCCCGGTCCGAGCGGCTTCGGGATCGACGGGATCGGACATAGGTGCCATGCATGGCACGCGGGCCCGCCTTCCCCAGGCGGGCCCGCGCCATTTCGGGTGCCACGGCGGCTCCTGCTGACTCGCGAGGCCGCCAGTCCGTGGAGGTCAGGCGATGAAGTGGTCGAACTCGCCGGCCTTGGCGCCGAGGAGCCACGCGTTGAGCTTGGTGCGGGTGGTGGTGACGATGTGGCCGGGATTGTCGGACTCGCGGAGGTAGACGAAGTCGCCCTCGGAGGCGATCTCGATGCAGTCCGCCTGGTCACCGCTGAAGCTCGGCTTCTGCCAGTTGAGGTGGTCCATGGCTACCTTCCCTGTACTCCGTGTCGGGCGCGCTGGAGCAGGCCCCGGGAGCCACGATAAGCGGGCGCACAGCCGTGTCGTTTCGGTCATGTCAATTCGTGCGACTCGTTGTGCTATTCCCTTGGGTCCTCACTCGTTCCTACACTGAGACCCCGCCGCACGGGGGCTGCGGGAACCAGGTTGCCGACGGGCCCGGGGGAGGCGCGTGTGAACGACCGTGGCTGGGACGAGGATGATGCCCGGCCGTACTTCTTCCTCTCCTACGCGCACACCCCGAAGGCCGGCACGCGCGGCGCCGGTGATCCGAACCACTGGGTCCGCCAGCTGTACCGGGACCTGTGCGAGGCGGTGCTGCAGCTGACCACGGTCCCGGCCGGGGTGCCGGTCGGTTTCATGGACGAGTCCATGCACCAGGGGGAGTTGTGGGCGGAGCGGCTGTCGGAGGAGCTGGCGACGTGCCGGGTGTTCGTGCCGCTGTACTCGCCCCGGTACTTCAACAGCGTCCCGTGCGGGCAGGAGTGGCACGCCTTCACCCGCCGCCCGGTGTACCCGGCGACGATCGACGCGGAGCGCACCAGTGGCATCGTGCCGGTGCTGTGGGCGCCGATGAGCCGCTACCGGCTGCCCAAGGTCGCCAGTGAACTCCAGTTCAACCACGCCAGTTTCGGGCCGGACTACGCCACCGAGGGCCTGTACGCGCTGATGAAGCTCACCTACTTCCGCTCCGCGTACGAGCTGGCCGTGCACCGGCTGGCGGCGCGGATCGTGCAGGTGGCGGAGGAGACGGTGATCCCGGTCGGGCGGCGGCTGGACTTCAACGGGCTGCCCAGCGCCTTCAACGTGAGCGCGCCGACCAAGCAGCTGCGGATCTCCGTACTCTCCTACCACCAGGGCGAGTTGCCGCCCGACCGCAATCCCGACTTCTACGGCACCCGGCGCACCGACTGGCACCCCTATCGCCCGGCCGGCTCGCCGATCGCCCAGCACGCGGTGCGGCTGGCCCGGCAGTTGGGGTTCCAGCCGACCGTGCACGAGTTCGACGACGAGGTCGAGTCGATCATCGAGGGGGAGGCGGCCGCCCCCGGCCTGCTCCTGCTCGACCGGTGGGCGCTGCGCGATCCGGACCGCCGGGAGCTCGTCCGCCGCTTCGACCGTTCGGACGCCACCTGGGTGAGCGTCCTGGAGCCGTGGAACACCGAGGACCCCGAGTGCGAGGAACGCGGCGGCGACCTCGGCGAGTTGAGCGACCAGGCGTTGCGCATCACCCGGCGGGCGAGCCGCCCCAGCTTCCTCGGCGTAAGCGGCCCGACCGGGCTGAACACCCTGGAGGACTTCGACGACGCGCTGCCCCGGGCCGCCATGAAGGCCAAGTACGCCTTCGAGGGCCGCACCAGGGCCGAGCCGGAGGATCCGCCACCGCCCCGCCCGAACCTGCGGGACGCGTTCCGGCGCGGCCCGGGCGCGGCCCCGTTCGGCCGGGACGCCCCCCTCGGGCAGGACGGCTCCGGACCCGACGACCACCCAGACCGTGACGACGGCGATGACCCCGATGACGGGATGGCGCCCTTGGGAGGACGACCCAGATGAGCGAGAACCCCACCAGGAACTTCCGCGTCGGGGGCCTCACCGTGGCCGAACTGGCCGCCCAGCGGGAGGCCGAGCGACGGTCCGTGGAGCAGGACCGCAACGGCCGGATCATCACCTTCTACTCCTACAAGGGCGGCACCGGGCGCACCATGGCGCTCGCCAACACCGCCTGGATCCTGGCCGCCAACGGCTACCGGGTGCTCACCGTGGACTGGGACCTGGAGGCGCCGGGCCTGGCCAAGTTCTTCCACCCCTTCCTCGACCCGGCCTCGCTGGCCGGCACGACCGGGATGATGGACCTGATCGCCGAGTACCGCGAGGAGGCCCTGCGCCCGGTCGAGCACGCCGAGGGCTGGCACCTGGACTTCGCCAGGGTGCACCCGCACGCGCTGTCGCTGTCCTGGCCGCTGTTCCCGACCGGGGGCAGCCTGGACTTCCTGTCCGCCGGCCAGTTCAACCGGGACTACTCCGAGGCCGTCACCCACCTGGACTGGGACATCTTCTACGACCGCTTCGACGGCGGGCAGTTCTTCGACGCCCTCAAGGCCGACATGAGCAAGCGGTACGACTACGTGCTCATCGATTCGCGCACCGGCCTGTCCGACATCGCCGAGATCTGCACCGTCCAGATGCCCGACGACCTGGTGGTCTGCTTCACCCTGAGCGACCAGTCCATCGACGGCGCCTCCCGGATCGCCCAGCACATCCACGACCGCTACCGCGAGCGCGGCATCCGCATCCTGCCCGTCCCGATGCGCATCGACGAGGGCGAGAAGGAGAAGGCCGACGCCGGCCGCTCCCTCGCCCGGGTCCGCTTCGACGGGCTGCCGGCAGGCCTCAACGGCGAGGAACTCGCCTCCTACTGGGGCTCGGTGGAGATCCCGTACCGGCCGTTCTACGCCTACGAGGAGATCCTCGCCACCTTCGGCGACCAGACCGGCACCCCCACCTCGATGCTCGCCGCCTGCGAACGCCTCACCGCGATGATCACCCAGCGCAAGGTCACCTCCCTGCCGGTCATGGACGAGGAACTGCGGCTGCGCTACGTGGACGCGTTCACCCGCCGCCGCCCGTCCGTCCCCGCCGACCTCTACCTCTCCTACGTCCCCGAGGACCGGATGTGGGCGGACTGGATCGAGTCCGTGCTCACCCGGGCCGGCTTCCGGGTGCTGCCCCGCGACCTCAGCGCCGGCACCGACCCGCGCGAGGAGACCGAACGCGGCATCGACGCCGCCTACCGGACCGTCGCCGTGCTCTCGCCCGCCTACCAGCGCTCCCCGCAGGCCCGGGCGCTGTGGGAGTCCGTGGTCAACTCCGACCCCGCCGGCACCCGGCGCCAGCTCGTCCCCGTCCGTGTCGGCGACGTCAGGCTCACCGCGCCCTTCAGCAACCGCAACCCCGTCGACCTCGTCGGCCGCGACGAGACGCAGTCCGTCCAGACCCTGCTGCGCGCCCTCGGCCGCGGCGACGTCGCCCTGACCGAGCCCAACGGCAGCGGACCGCGCTTCCCCGGCAGTAAGCCGACCGTGTGGGACGTCCCGCCGCGCAACCCCTCCTTCACCGGCCGCGCCGCCGTCCTGGAGCAGCTGCGCAACCAGCTGCGCGGCGGCATGGCGGCCGTCCTGCCCACCCCCCAGACGCTGTACGGGCTCGGCGGCGTCGGCAAGACCCAGGTCGCGCTGGAGTACGCACACCGGTTCATGTCCGACTACGACCTGGTCTGGTGGATCGACGCCGAACAGACCGAACTCGTCGCCCCCGCCCTCGCCGACCTCGCCCGCCGGCTCGGCCTGCGCGTCGGCGACTCCGTCACCGAAGCCGCCGAGGCCGCCCGGGAGGCGCTGCGCCGCGGCGTGCCCACCTCGCGCTGGCTGCTGATCTTCGACAACGCCGACGAACCGGCCGAGATCCGCCGCTTCTTCCCCGGCGGCTCCGGCCACATCCTGGTCACCTCCCGCAACCAGGCCTGGACCGGGCACGCCGAGGCGCTGGAGGTGGACGTCTTCACCCGCGGAGAGAGCGTCGAACACCTGTGCCGGCGCGCCCGCGGCCTCTCCCGCCCGGACGCCGACCGGGTCGCCGAGGCGGTCGGCGACCTGCCGCTCGCCGTCGAGGTCGCGGCCGCCTGGCTGGACACCACCGGCACCCCGGTGGAGACCTACGTCGCCCAACTGCACGCCGAGGCGGCCCGCGCGCTGGCCGTCGCCCGCCCCGCCGACTACCCGACCCCGGTCGGCGCGACCTGGAACGTGTCCATCGGCCGGCTGCGCCAGCAATCCCCGGCCGCCGTCCGGCTGTTGCAGCTCTGCGCGTTCTTCGCGCCCGAGCCGATCTCGATGAACCTCTTCTACAGCGACCAGATGATCCGGGCGCTGGTGAAGTACGACGCCGACCTCAGCGACAAGTTCATGCTGGGCAAGGTGATCCAGGCGATCGGCCGGTACGCGCTGGCCAAGGTCGACGCCGGCAGCAACAGCTTCCAGGTGCACCGGCTCGTCCAGGCGGTGATCCGGGCCGAGATGACCGACGACGAGCAGGAGATCGCCGTCCACGAGGTGCATCGCATCCTCACCGGCGCCCGGCCCGTCCTCGGCGACACCGACGACCCCGCCAACTGGCCCGCCTTCGACGAGATCTGGCCGCACCTGTCGCCCTCCAAGGCGCACAACTGCGACGAGGCGGACACCCGCCAACTGCTCATCGACCGCGTCCGCTACCTCTGGAAGCGCGGCGAACTCGACCGCGCCCGCGACCTCGGCCACGCCCTCGACACCGAGTGGACCAACAAGCTCGGCGAGAACGACCGGCAGACCCTGCTGCTGCGCTTCCAACTCGCCAACGTGCTGCGCTCCCAGGGCAACTACGCCGAAGCCCTGGCCCTGGACGAGGACACCCTGGAACGCCAGCGGGCCCTGCTCGGCGAGCACCACCCGTACACCCTGATGACGGCCGGCTCCCTCGGCGCCGACCGCCGGGCACTCGGCCGGTTCCAGGCCGCCCTCGACCTCGACCGCGAAATCCTCGACCAGTTCCGCGAGTTGTTCGGCGACGACAACCCGCGCACGCTCTCCATGGCCAACAACCTGGCCATCGACTACCGGCTCGTCGGCAACAGCGAGGCCGCCCGCGAACTCGACCAGGAAACCCTCGACCGGCGCACCGCCGTCCTCGGCCCCCGGCACCCCTACACCCTCTCCACCAAGTCCAACCTCGCCCGCGACCTGCGCGAACTCGGCGACTACCGCGGCTCGGTGGACCTGCTCCAGGAAGTCACCTCCGACCTCGGCGACGTCCTCGACCCCGACCTGCCGGAGAACCTGCGCAACGCCAAGTCCCTGGCCGTCTCGCTGCGCCGCATCGGCGCGCTCGCCGAAGCCCGCCGGATCACCAAGGAGACCTACGAGCGCTACCTGGAGCGCTACGGCGCCGACGCCCCCGACGCGCTCGCCTGCGCGCTCAACCTGGCCGCCGACCACAGCGCCTCCGGCGACAAGGAGGCCGCCCGCGACCTCTGCTCCACCGTCTTCGAAGGCCACCGCCGCCTCTTCGGCGACGAACACCCCTTCACCCTGGCCTGCGCCAACAACCTCGGCATCTACCTGCGCGGCAGCGGCGACATCCAGGGCGCCATCGAACGCGGCCGGCTCACCGTCGAAGGGCTGACCGACTCCGTCGGGCCGGACCACCCGTACACCCTCAACGCGGTGATCAACCTGGCCAACGCCTACGGCGACGACGGCCAGATCGGCCTCGCCGAGGAACTCGGCCGGGCCGCCTACCATGGCCTGTGCGAGCGCTACACGCCCCGGCACCCGGACGCCGTCGCCTGCGAGGCCAACCTGTCGATCACCCTGCGCTCGGCCGGCCGGCACACCCAGGCCGCCGAACTGCGGGCCCGCGCGATCGGCGAGCTGATCCGCCAGTTCGGCGAGGAGCACCCCAACACGGTCGCGGCGCGCGGCTGGAAGCGGATCAACCGGGACCTGGAGCCGCAGCCGGTGTAAGCGGTGGTGTGAGCGGTGGTGCAGGCGCCGGTGAGAGCACGGCCTCCGGCCGGGGGCGGCGGGTACGCTGCGGGACCATGAGCAAGCAGACCCCGCCCCCGGTCCTGGTCACCCGGCGCCTCGCGCCCGGCGTGATCGAACGGCTCACCGCGCGCCACGCCGTCACCTGCCACGACTCCGACCAGGCGATGCCCCGGGCCGACCTGCTGGCCGCCGTCCGCGGCCGCCGCGCCGTGCTCACCACCCTGGACGACCGGGTCGACGGCGAGTTCCTGGACGCGGCCGGCCCGTCCCTGGAGATCGTCGCCAACCACGCCGTCGGGCACCACAACATCGACCTGGCCGCCTGCGCCGACCGCGGCGTGCTGGTCTCCAACACCCCCGGCGTGCTCACCACCGCCACCGCCGACATGGCCTGGGCGCTGCTGCTGGCCGCCACCCGCCGCCTCGGCGAGGGCGAGCGCCTGCTGCGCTCCGGCAGCCCCTGGACCTGGGCGCCGAACTTCCTGCTCGGCATGGAGCTGGCCGGCACCCCGCTGGGCGTGCTCGGCATGGGCCGGATCGGGCAGGCGGTGGCCCGCCGGGCCCGCGCCTTCGACATGCCGGTCAGCTACCACAACCGCCGCGAGCTGCCGCCCGAGCAGGCCGACGGCGCCACCTGGCGGCCGCTGGAGGACCTGCTCGCCCACTCCACGGTGCTGGTCGTCACCGCCCCGCTCAGCGCCGCCACCCGGCACCTGCTGGACGCCCGCCGCCTCGACCTGCTGCCGCGCGGGGCGGTGGTGGTCAGCATGACCGCCGGAGTGGTGGACGAGGAGGCGCTGGCCGCCGCGCTGGAGTCCGGCGCGCTGTTCGCCGCCGCCGTGGACAACTTCGAGCACGAGCCGGCCGTCCCGCCCGCGCTGCTCGCCCAGGAACGCGCCGTCCTGGCCCCGCACCTGGGCAGTGCCACCGTCGCCACCCGGCAGGCGATGGGCGGCCTGGCGGTGGACAACGTCCGGGCCGTGCTGGGCGGGGGAGCGCCGGTCACCCCGGTGACAGCCTGAGGCCTCATGACAGCCTGAGGCCTCAGCCCGCCGCCCAGGCCAGGGCGGTGGTCAGCACCCGGAACGCGCCGAAGTGCGCGGCGCCGGGCTCCAGGAAGAGCTCGGCGCCGGGGATGTGGTCGCCCAGCCAGCGGGAGTGCTCGACCGGGGAGAACTGGTCGTCGGTGCCGTGCCACAGCCAGCTCGGCACCGCGATGTCCTCGACCTTGAACCCCCAGTCGGCGGTGAACGCCAGCACGTCGTCGATCCAGCCGTCCGCGCCGTGCCGGAACGCCTCCCGGTAGTTGCTCTGCAGCATCCGCCGCAGCCCGTTGTCGGCCACCACCTCCCGGTCGGCGGGCGACAGTTCGGGCCGCAGCCCGTTCAGCAGCCGGACCGGGTCGTCCTTGATCTGCCGGGAGCGGAACTCCATCGCGTCGGCGATCCGGCCGTGCCCGCGCTCCGCCTCCTGGTAGGCGTGCACGTTCGACGGGGTCATCCCGGCGTACCAGTCCAGGCCGGCCGCGTTGCGCGGCGCCAGGCCGACCAGCACCGCCACCCGGCTGACCCGCTGCGGCAGCAGCGCCGCGCAGGCCAGCGCGTGCGGGCCGCCGCCGGAGCGGCCGAGCACCGCGAAGCCGTCCAGCTTGAGGTCGTCCGCGATGGCCCGCACGTCGGCCGCCGCCGCGCTCACCCGGCGGCCGAACTGCCGGGTCGAGTCGCCGTAGCCCGGCCGGTCGTAGGAGATCAGCCGCACCCCCAGCCGGTACAGCACGGTGCTGCGCGGGTGCGGGCCCACCCGGCTGCCGGGCATGCCGTGCAGCAGGAACACCGGGCGGCCGCGCGGGTCGCCCAGGGATTCGACGGCGAGGGCGCGACCGTCCGGGGCCTTGACCATCCGTAACGACACCTGCGGCCTCCTCAGTGGTCCCGGTCGGTGGTGGTGCGGATCTCCCGGCGGGCCTGCCAGGTGGTGTGCTCGCGGGAGACCGCGTCCTCGGCGTCCCGGGCCAGCCGGGCCCAGAGCTCCTCGGCATCCGCCGACTCCACGTCCAGCCGGGCCAGTTGGCACCGGATGAGCTCCAGCTCGTCGGCGGCCAGCCCGTACGCGGCGGCCAGCGGGCGGTACTGGCGCAGCTGCGCCCACGCGGTGATCGAGGCGGCCACTGCCGAGACGGTGCCCAGCGCGTCGTAGGTGAACGCGCCGAGCGCCCGCAGCACCGCGAGCACCAGCCCGAGCGCCGGGAGCACCACGCCCAGCACCCCCGCCAGGGCCCCGGCCCGGGCGCAGTACCGGGACTTGGCGCGGTACCAGTCGTGCTGCACCTGGATCCGCTCCCGCAGGTACACCTCGCGCCGCACCGCGAGCGGCTGCTCGCGCAGGTCGCGCATCGCCGCCGTGATCCCGGCGAGCTCCGCCCCGGCGCCCGGTGCGACCACCCGGCCGTCCCGGAAGGCGCCCAGCACCCCGCCGAGCTGGACGCGGTACAGGCCCTCCGCGTCCGGCAGGGTGTGCGGCGGCGGCTGGTAGGCGTCCGCCCGGACGGCGAACTTCCAGGCCAGCGTCTTGACCGACTCGGCGGCGGCCCGGCCCTCGTACCAGAGCCCCTGCGGGTTCTGCCGGCTGATCACCACCGCGAGGACGATCGCGCCGAGGTAGGCGGCGGCCGCCGGCCAGGCCCACGGCTCGCCGTCGGCCGAGCCGGTCGCGGCGGCGACCACCAGCAGGAGCAGCTCCCAGGCGGAGAGCAGCACCGAACGCCGCTGGCCGCGCAGCGAGGCCGCGTCGGCGGCCCAGAAGAACCCGGGCAGCAGCTCCCGCTCGCGCATCCACCCCGTCCGTCCCGCCCCAGACGCCATGTTCGGCCCCCACCCGTCGCTCCGGTCGCACCGCTCTCCTGCCCCGGGCGGCTTCCCGGTACGCCTGGCCCACCCCCGGGCCGCCCGCAATGGCCGGGATGCCCCGGTGGATTGTCCGGCCCGGGTACGTTCGGTGGGCGGGCGGACACCCTGCGTGGCCCGGTGTGCCCGTGGGCGCGACCGGTGGGCGTCAGTAGGTGTAGAGGATCCGGTCGGCGTTGTCGGCCATCTGCTTGGCGTTCCACTCGGTGCCACCGGGGACGTTGCCGGAGCGGAACAGCGGCGGGGCCGCGGTGGTGCCGTCGGCCGCCGCGTCGGCCAGCCGGCCGACCGCCGAGGCGACCACGGCCTGCATGAGCGCACTGGTCACGATGGTGGAGACCGGGCCGAAGGTGGTCTCGGCGGCCGGGTGGGTCAGCTCGCCGTCCCCGACCGCGATCTTGCTGTCCAGCACCACGTCGCAGTTGTCCTTCAGGTACGTGCCGGACGGGTGCGCCGGGGGCACCTCGCCCGGGTACGCCAGCGACGTCACGCCGATCACCTTCAGACCGCGGTCCCGGGCGTACCGGGCCAGCTCGACCGGCATCACCTGGCGGCCGGACAGCGAGATCACGAACAGCAGGTCGCCGGAGGCGGCCGGGGTCAGGTCCAGGGTGGTGGTGGCCAGGCCGGACACCCGCTCCAGCGCGCTGGACAGCGGCGCGGGCATCACCGTCACCCCCGCCATCCCGGGGACGTTCAGCAGGTTCATCGGGACCAGCCCGCCGGCCCGGTAGACCACGTCCTGGGCCGGCAGCGCGGAGTGCCCGGCACCGAAGGTGAACACCCGGCGGCCCTCGGCGATCGCCTCGGCGAGCAGCGCCGCGGCGGCCTCGATGGCGTCGGCCTCCTCCTCCCGGACCCGCTGGAGATGGGCGATCGCGGCGTCGAAGTACCGGCCGACCAGGTCGTTCATCTGTTGCCTTCGCTCTCTGCCGGTGGGGGCGCCGGCCGGGTGGGGCGGGCCGGGAGGGTCCGGGCCGCCAGTGGAGAAAGCTACGGCGAGCACCGTGGCGCCCCGGCGGCACCGCTGTCAACAGGAACGAAAACCGGGACCCGGGGCCCTTGCGCGGGCCCGGTTGTCGGTGCAGTACGTCAGAATTGGCGGTGAGGACACCGAGGAACGGAGCCAGCGGCGATGTCTGGGCTGATCGACACCACTGAGATGTACCTTCGCACCATCCTGGAGCTGGAGGAGGAAGGCATCGTCCCGATGCGCGCCCGGATCGCCGAGCGACTGGAGCAGAGCGGCCCGACGGTCAGCCAGACGGTCGGCCGGATGGAGCGCGACGGGTTGTTGCAGGTCGCGGGGGACCGCCACCTCGAACTGACCGATGACGGGCGCCGGCTCGCCGTACGCGTCATGCGCAAGCACCGCATCGCCGAGTGCCTGCTCGTCGACGTGATCGGCCTGGAGTGGGAGCAGGTCCACGAGGAGGCCTGCCGCTGGGAGCACGTGATGAGCGAGACGGTCGAGCGCAAGGTGCTCGCCATGCTCGGCCACCCGACCCAGTCCCCGTACGGCAACCCGATCCCGGGCCTGGACGAGCTGGGCGACGCCAAGGCCGAGGGCGAGGGCTTCGACGCCGCGCTCGTCCCGCTGGACACCGTCAAGCCGGGCGACGGCGGTGCCAGCGTGGTGGTCCGCCGGATCGGCGAGCCGATCCAGACCGACGGCGAGCTGATGCGCACGCTGCGCCGGGCCGGGATCCGGCCGGGCTCCACCGTGCGGGTCAGCGCCGGCGTCGCCGGCGTGCTGGTCGGCACCGGGGAGAACGCGGCGGAGCTGGGCAAGGACATCGCCCAGCACGTCTTCGTCGCCCAGGCCTGAGGAACGCGCCCCCGGGCCCGGAACGCTTCCGGGCCCGGGGAGCGCGCCTCCCGGAACGACGAGAAGGGCCCGCTGCTCCCCGTGCAGGGGGCCCTTTCGCCTCCCCGTTCCCTCCCAGTCCCCTCCGTCCCTCCCGTCCCCTCCGTTCCCTCCCGGCCCCTCCACCGCCTCGCCCGGCTTCCCCGTCCGAGCGCTCCCTCCGGCGTCCCCTCGCACCGCAATTCCTCCCCTCGGCCGATCATGGCAATCCTTGAGCGTTGTCACTCGTCCGGGGGGCTTTCGTCCATGATCAGCGGGTACACGGAGGCCTTATCCGCACATGCGTGTGACGGGCCCCGTCTCCGGTGGGAGACAAGGCCCGTCAGCCGTGCGCGGGGTGTCGCGCGCTGCGCGCCCTCACCCGATAGGCGGAGGGCGGCCGTTCACGGGGTGGTGAACCGGGGTGGTGAACCAGGGCGGTGAACCGGGGTGGTGAATCGTTGCTACGCCCGTTCAGCGCACCGCTGCCGCCGGCTGGGCGGGCTGGGGGTGGGCGGCCGCGGGCGCCTCGCGCCCGCAGGCGTAGGCGAGCGGGCTGATCAGCTCGGCGGCGTCGGGCAGCCAGCGGTTGAGCGCCGAGGGGGAGCGGGCCCACTGGGCGTAGCCGGTGCCACCGATCCGGGACGGCGGGGCGACCGTCCAGTCCCCTTCGCCGCGGGCCACCAGGTCCAGCCGGCCGGGCGGCCAGCCGAGCTTGCGGAGCATCTCCGGCAGCTTGGCCGCGACCCCGGGCAGCACCAGGAAGTGCAGCCGCCGGCCGATCCGGCCGGGCGAGGCGGGCAGCACCGCGACCGGGCCCAGCTGGAGGTCCATCCGCTCCATCCGCGCCAGCGCCAGGCATCCGGCCGTCTCCGGGACGTCCAGGACGTCGAAGGACCGGCCGGTGGGCAGCAGGATCGAGGCCTGCGGCCGCTCGGTCCACCAGCGCCGTACCGCCCCCGGCCCGGCGCTCGCCTTGCGGGCCCAGTCCGCGTCGAGCGGGTGGGCCCCCGGCAGCAGGCAGCGCCGGTCGCCGCAGGAGCAGCGGGCGGGCCCGTCGCCGTCGATCAGCCAGGCGCCGGGAGCGACCTCCCAGTGGCGGTTCTCGGCGTAGCCGACGGCTTCGATGAGCAGCGGGGGCAGTGCGGCGTTCTTGCCCTGGTCGGGGGAGTCGGGGATGTCTTCCACGCGAAGCTCAACTACCGTGTGTGAGGCTGGTTACGGCCCGGCGCAAGCCGGTTGGGCGCATACCGGCAATGTCACTCGAACCGGTTACTCGACCGAGTTGAGGCGGGCGGGGGCAGGCGCAGTGGGGGCGCACAGGAGCATTTCCCAGGGCGCGTGGGGGGTGCGGATCGTCACCGTGGGTATCCCGCTGGCGTTGCTGATCGCTAACCTGGTGTCAGATTCCTTGGACGGTCGGACAGTCGGCAACAGATCAGCAGAATCGTCGCCCGCCGGCCGGGACCGGAGGGTGTGGGGAGGCGAAACCCAATGGCCGCAAGACCACTCGTCGCACGACAGCCCAACGAGCGTCTGCAGCAACTGATCCAGGAGGCCAGCTGCTCCAACGCCGGCCTGGCCCGGAGGGTCAACCTCTGCGGCGCCGAGCACGGTCTGGACCTGCGGTACGACAAGACCTCCGTCGCCCGCTGGCTGCGCGGGCAGCAGCCGCGCGGGCAGGCGCCGGCGGTGATCGCCGAGGCTCTCGGCCGCAAGCTCGGCCGCAGCGTGTCGGTCGAGGAGATCGGCATGGCCGACGGCAAGAACCTCAGCTCCGGCATCGGGCTCCAGTTCGCGCCGACCCTGAACGCCGCCCTGGAGCAGGTCTGCGAGCTCTGGCGCAGCGACGTCGGCCGGCGGGACTTCCTGACCGGGGCCACGGTCGCGGCCTCCGCGCTGGTGGAACCCAGCCGGGACTGGCTGATCACCCCGCCCGACCCGGTGGTGGCCCGCACCGGCGGCCCCCGGGTCGGCCCGACCGACGTGGCCGCGATCAAGGCCACCACCGCGATGCTGGTCGACCTGGACCACCGCTTCGGCAGCGGTCACGTGCGCCCGGTGGTCGTGCACTACCTCAACTCGGTGGTCTCCAGCCTGCTCGGCGGGGCGTACCGGGACGAGACCGGGCGCCAACTCTTCGCCGCGGTGGCCCGGTTGACCGAACTGGCCGGATACATGGCGGTGGACACCGGCCAGCCCGGCCTGGCCCAGCGCTACTACATCCAGGCGCTCCGGCTCGCCCAGGCGGCCGACGACCGCGGCTACGGCGGCTACGTGCTGGCGGCGTCGATGAGCCACCTGGCGGCGACGCTCGGCAACCCGCGGGAGATCGCCCAGCTCGCCCGCGCCGCGCAGGAGGGCGCCCGGACGGTCGCCACCCCGACGGCGATGGCGATGTTCTACGCCGCCGAGGCCCGCGGCCACGCCCTGCTGGGGGACGCCCGCTCCTGCGAGGCGGTGTCGGCCAAGGCGCTGGAGATGATGGAGAAGCGCCGCCCGGAGGACGACCCGGACTGGATCGCCCACTTCGACGACGCCTATCTGTCGGACGAACTGGCCCACTGTCACCGGGACTTGGAGCAGGCCGGCCAGGCCGAGCACTACGCCCGCCGGGCGCTCGACCTGCACCCGCCGACCCGGGTCCGCCGCCGCGCGGTGGACCTCGTCCTGCTCGCCACCGCCCAATTGCAGCAGCGGGACCTCGAACGCGCCTGTGAGACGGGCGCGCAGGCGGTCCGGCTGCTGAGCGGGCTGCGGTCCAACCGGGGCGTGGAGTACCTGGACGAGTTCCGGCGCCGGCTGGAGCCGTACCGGGAGCAGCGGGTGGTCCGCGAGTTCCACGCCAGGGCGGATGCGGAGGCCGCCTAGTGTCGCGCCCGGGGCACCAGGGCGGGTCCAAGGCCCCGGGCCCCGGCGGGGCGGGGTGAGGGGAGCGTGAGGGATGTCCCGCCCGCGTGGCCACCCGGTTCGGCGAACCGGTAGCGTGGGCGCGACGTCCAAGGAACTGTGATGCCCCCAAGAACCGACGAGATGTGGTCCGCCGTCAGCGCGCGGTCGTGCACAGGTGAGGAATCGCGTTGAGCCAGCGCCGCTCGTACCCCAACTCGGGTGACTTCAACCTGGACGACCTGTTCCGCCCCGAGCCCGGCCAGACCCAGGGCGGCGTGCCGGGCCAGCCGCAGGGTCATCCCCAGGGCCACCCGCAGGGGCAGACAGGCGTGCCGCCGGTGGGGCAGCCGTCCGGGCAGCCGGAGTACCTCGGCGAGGGCGGGCACGCGCGGCCGACCCAGGCCATGCCGGCCCAGCCCGCCCCGTGGGCCGGTGCTCCGCAGCCCGGTTACGGCGTCCCGCAGCACGAGCCGGCGCCGGAGACGCAGCACCTCCCGCCCTACCCGGGCGCGGACCCGCACGCGGGCGGCTACCCCACGGGCCAGTCCCAGGCCGGCTACCCGCAGCAGCCCGGCCCGGGCGGCTACCAGGGCTACGCGCAGGCCGGGCAGCCGCAGCCGGCGCCGGCCTACCCCGGTCAGGACTACGGGCAGAACTACGGCCAGGGCTACGCCCAGGACCACGGGCAGGGGCAGGGCTACGGACAGGACCACGGGCAGGGCTTCGACGCCACCCAGGCGGGCGCGCAGGCCCCGTCCGCCCGTGGCGGCCGCCCGTCCAACAAACTGATCATCGGCGGGGTGGTGGCCGGTTTCGCGGCGGCCGGCATCCTGGTCGCCGTCCTGGTGAACGGGGACGAAACCACCCCCGCCGCCGACGCCAAGAAGACCCTGCCGGTGGCCGCCACCGGCAGCGCCACCCCCGGCACGGCGAGCGCGAGCAGCTCGGGCACCACCGTCGACCCGGCGGTCAAGGCCCAGGCACAGCCGCTGTCGGACCTGCTCGGCACCGCGAGCGACAGCCGCTCGGCGGTGGTCGGCGCGGTCGCCTCGGTGCAGAAGTGCGACAAGCTGCCCGAGTCGCAGCAGGCGCTCACCGGCGCGGCCGGCAAGCGGCGCGAACTCCAGACCAAGCTCGGCCAGCTGAAGGCGGACAAGCTGCCCGGCGGCCAGCAGCTGGTCGAGCAGCTCAACGCGGCGTGGACCGCCTCCGCGCAGGCCGACGACGAGTACGCGGCCTGGGCCGGGGACTCGCAGGGCGCCTGCGACCCCAAGAAGCTGGACAACCAGCACTACAAGAACGCCGTCCAGGCCAGCGGCGCGGCGACCACCGCGAAGAAGCAGGCCTCGACCCTGTGGAACGCGATCGCCACCCAGACCGGCCTGCCCAGCCGCAGCGACGGCGACCTGTAGGACGGACGAACGGACGGACGGGGGAACGGGCCCGCCGGCCCGCCCCTTCGTCGTCCGTCCTTCGTCATTGGTCCTTCGTCGTCCGTTCTGCGTCGTCCGGGCGTCACGCCGGTGGGCGGCCCCCGGTGAGCACCCAGCGGATGTCCACGAAGCCCGGCTGCTGCAGGGTCATCCGGCCACCCTTGACCACCTGGTAGGTGACCCAGGTGTTCACCAGCCGCGGTGACTCGGTGCTGGGCAGCATGTTGGGGGTGCCCCAGTTCAGCGGCGGGGTGAGCCCGACGTCGATGCCCTCGCCGCTGTCCAGCAGCCCGGTGACGGTCTTCTCGGTGACCTGCCGGCCGGACGCCGCGACCTTCTCGGCGACCAGCCGGAACACCTCGTACGCGACCCAGGTGGTCTGCACGCCGGGATCGGAGACGTCGATGGTGTGGCCGCCGGTGGCGTCGGCGCGCACCACCGCGCGCAGCCCGTCCCAGACCTTCGCCGATTCCGGCGGGTACCAGCTGGTGACGTAGGTGCCGGCCAGCGGGCCGGAGTCGCCGCCGGTGGAGTCGACCACCGACTGCTGCACGCTGCCGATCACCGAGGCGAACCGGGTGTTCCTCGGGTTCAGCCGGCGGTAGGAGTCCAGCAGGTTGCCGGTCGGCTCGGCGGCGAGGGCGCTGGTGACGCAGTTCGCCGGTTCGTCCTTGCCGATCGCCTTGCGGGCCACCGCCGTGTAGTCGGTGGACTGCTCGGGCGCCTTGACGTCGAGCAGCTTGATGCCGGCCGGCTTGAGCGCGTTGGCCAGGTAGCCGAGCAGGTTGTCGCCGGACGGGGTGTCCGGGCGGACCAGCGCGACGGCCTTGCAGCCGGCCTCGACCAGCTGACGGCCGCTGCCGCCGATCAGCGCGGGCATGCCGCCGTCCACCGGGTACGAGAGCGGGCTACTGAACTCGGGCTGGGAGAGCCCGTAGCCGCCGATCAGGGGGATGCCGGCGCGCTCCAGGACGGGCATGAAGTCGAAGCCGTACTGGCTGTAGGAGCCGATCACGGCGACCGCCTTGGCGTCCACCGCCCGCTGGGCGCAGGCCTTGGCGCCTTCGGAGGTGTTGTGCTCGTTGCAGGTGAGCACCTGCAGCCGGCGGCCGTTCAGCGCGCCCTTGAGGTTGACGTCCCGGCCGATCGCCTCGGCGAGCGCGGTCATGCCGGGCCGGTCGGCGGAGCCGGTGCCGGACGGGGACCAGGTCATCACGGTGAGGTCGCCGCCGTTGGTGGAGGCATCGGCCGGTCCGCCGCACGCGGAGGCCGAGAAGAGGGTGGGGAGCAGGGCCGCGGCGGTGGCGGCCGCGGCGATCGGGCGGCGGCGGCGCCGCGCGAACTGGTGCCGGGGTTGGAACGGGTCCCTTCGGCTGGTCATCGGTCTTCCCTCTCTGGGGCGCCATCCGGCGCACCGGAGCAAGCCAAGCCCCGGCGCCACACGCCGAGAGGGCCGAAGTGCGAACGGTCGGATAACGGGAGCTGAAATCCGGCGGGGCACGCGTGTAGATCGGGAGTGGAGTACGAACGGACAGGGAACGTACGATCGTTCTCCATGTCCGCCAGCACAGATTCTTCGCATCGGTCTGCCCGAAACACTTCTCGTCCGGGCCACCGCTCCAGCACGATGAACGGCATGCCGCTCAACGACCTGCCCTGGTGGCGCTGGCGAGCCCGACTGCGCTCGGCGCTGCACATGTTGTCCGACCCCGGTTTCCAGCAGGAGACCTGGCTGAACGGCCGGGAGGGGTACGGCGACGTGACCGACGCCGTCTACCGGCTGGTCGAGGACACCTGGCTGGACCACTGGTCGGCCGAGAAGTACGTGGGCACGATCTTCCGCGACTCCGCCGAGGCCGCCCTGGTCGACGTCGCGGTGCTGCGCGTGGTCCAGCTGCTGCACGAGGTCGGCGCGGACGCCCACGCCTCCGCCTACTTCGGCCACCCCGGCTGGCCGGAGGCGGTCCGGGCCGCGCGCGAGGCGCACGTCGCGCTGGCGGTGAACGACGGGGACGACCCGGACGCGGCGCCCAAGTCGCTGGACGTGCTGCGCATCCTCACCCGGGTCTGAGCCTGGGTCTGAGTTCGGGTCCACGGCGGGGCCGCCGGCCGGGCGCCTGGTCGGCGGCCTAACCGGGCGCCTGGTCGGGCTTTCGGTCGGGCCGCTGAGCAGTGCCGTCCCGCAGTACGGGCAGCGGGGCGGCGACTGTCCAGGATGTGACACGCTGGACCACCCACGAACGCCACGACCTCAGGACGGGATACCCCCAGTGGACCAGCAGCCGGCCAGCGCCCAGTACGTCCTCACGCTGTCCTGCCCCGACAAGCAGGGCATCGTCCACGCCGTCTCCAGCTACCTCTTCATGACCGGCTGCAACATCATCGACAGCCAGCAGTTCGGCGACGGGGACAGCGGGCTGTTCTTCATGCGGGTGCACTTCTCCGCCGCCGAGCCGGTCACCGCTGACAAGCTGCGGGCCAGCTTCGCGGCGATCGGGGCCTCGTTCGGGATGGACTGGCAGATCCACCCGACCGAGCAGCGGATGCGGATCGTCCTCATGGTCAGCAAGTTCGGACACTGCCTGAACGACCTGCTCTACCGCACCCGGATCGGCGCCCTGCCGGTGGAGATCGCCGCGGTGGTGTCCAACCACACCGACCTGCGCGACCTGACCGAGAGCTACGGCGTCCCGTTCCACCACATCCCGGTCACCCGGGACACCAAGGCCGACGCCGAGCAGCAGCTGCTGGACCTGGTCGCCAAGGAGGACGTCGAACTGGTCGTGCTGGCCCGCTACATGCAGGTGCTCTCGGACCAGCTGTGCACCGCGCTGTCCGGCCGGGTGATCAACATCCACCACTCCTTCCTGCCGAGCTTCAAGGGCGCCAAGCCCTACCACCAGGCGCACGCCCGGGGCGTGAAGCTGATCGGCGCCACCGCGCACTACGTCACCGCCGACCTCGACGAGGGCCCGATCATCGAGCAGGAGGTGGCCCGGGTGACCCACGACGTCACCCCGGACCAGCTGGTCGCGCTCGGCCGGGACGTCGAGTGCCAGGCGCTGGCCCGTGCGGTGAAGTGGCACAGCGAGCACCGGGTGCTGTTGAACGGCACCCGCACGGTGGTCTTCGCGTAGAGCGGTCGGCGTGGTCGGAGCGGCTGTGGCCGTTTACGGCCGCGACAGCAGCGGCAGGGCGTGCAGCACCTCGCGGATCGCGGCCCGGTCGCCGTGCTCGCCGACCGGCAGCCGGTCCGGATCGCGGTGCGCGGCGGCCAACTGGCAGAGCTCCAGGCCGTCCAGCACCATCGAGGCCACCGGCTCGCCGCCGGACGGCCCCGACTCCGGCCCGTCCAGCGGTATCAGCCACTCGCCGGCCGCCGGACCGTCGATCACCAGCCGCAGCCGCCGGCCCCGGCCGTGGCCCTGGCCCGCCACGGGCGGGAGGTCCGGCGCCCCGGCGGGCTCGGGACGGGTGGCGCGGGCGGCGCGCAGGTCGGCCAGTGCCCGCGGGACCATCCGGACCGCCAGGTCCACCATCTGCCGCAGGTGCTGGGGCGCCGGCGGGTCGTACGGGTAGGCGACCGCGCGGGCCACGTCCTCGCCGTGCACGTAGCACTCGAAGGCGCGGTCCACGAAGGCGTCGCGCAGCGGCAGCACGGCGAAGCCGTAGTCGACGGGGGTGTTGCCCCGCGGGGCGAGCGCGGCGGTGCGCACCAGGTCGTGGGTCTGCCGCCGCCACCGCTCCCGCACCGACTGCGGCGGGAGGCCGGCCCGGTCGGCGACCAGCCGGGCGGTGCGCTCGGCGATCCCGGCGTACGGCCCGCCCTGCAGCGGGACCCGGGGCAGGAGCAGGGGCGCCGGCGGCCGCGCGGCCGGCTCCTGCGGCGGCACCCGCCGGGCGGCCGGGGCCGGCGTGGCGCCCGGGCCGGCCGGCACCGGGTCGGGCAGGCCGAGGGCGAGCGCCAGATAGCCGTCCACGGCGGCGAGATGGCACAGCACCTCGGCCGGACGCAGCCGCCCGGTGCCGCCGTGCCACGGCAGGTCGGCCACCTCCTGCCACTCCTCCGGGCCGAGGTCGCGCAGCAGCGCGTCGAGCTTGGCCGTCTCCGCGGTGTACGGCATGCCCCAGGCGGGGACGGGCAGTTCGGCCGGGCGGCGGGCCAGGCACCAGTCGAGCACCTGCTGGCGCAGCGAGTTGGGCTGGTCGAGCGGCTCGTCCAGGGCGAGCCAGCCCGCCGCCTCACGCAGCCGGGCGGCCTCCTCGGCGCACTCCGGGCAGGTGCGCAGGTGCTGCTCCAGCTCGGCGGCGTCACGGCTCGGGCAGGCGCCGAGGGCCCAGGCGCCGAGCAGCGAGCGCAGGGCGTCGTGGCGCTCCTCGGTGGTGGGCTCGCTCCGCTCGCTCATGCGCCCCTGCCCCCGTCGTCCCTGTCGCCCGCGTCGTCCCGGTGGTCCCGGTCGTCGGCCCGGTCGTCGGCCCGGTCGTCCTCGCGGCCGTGCCGCTCGTCGTGGCGGGCGCGCTCCTCGGCCAGTTCGGTGGCCAGCAGTTCCAGGCCGAGCCGCATCCGCTGCTTGGCGGCCTGCTCGCTGATGCCGAGCAGCCGGGCCGTCTCCTGGTAGGTGCGGCCGTCGTAGTACGTCACCGCGATGGTCTCACGCAGGGATTGGGGCAGGGAGTCCACCACGTACTGCATGCGCGCGGCGGTGGCCACGGCGCGGATCTCCGCCTCGGCCGCGCCCTCGCCGCCGCCCGGGCCGTCAAGTCCGCTGCCCGGGCCGCCCGGTACCCGCTCGGCGGCCCGCCGCGCCCGCAGCCGGTCGACCGCGCGGCGGTGGGTGAGCGCGCCGAGCCAGGAGCGCAGCGAGCCCTGGGCGGGGTCGAAGTCCTCGGGGTGCTCCCAGACGTGGGCGAATATCTCCCGGGTGAGCTGGGCGGCGGCGGCCTGGTCGGCGAGTATCCGCCCGGCCAGTCCGTGCACCATCGGCGCGAGCTGGTCGTAGATCTCGCCGAGCGCGGTCTCCTCGCCGCGGGCGAGGCGGCGTTGGAGCTGCTCGTCCCAGCGCGGCGCGCGGTCGGGGGTGGCCATCGGGAACCACCCTCCTGCCCGGGTTTCGCTGGCGTACCCAACGGTATCTTGCGGCCGGTCGGCGGCGGGAGCATTCCCCGAAGAACGGAACCCGGGCCTGCGGATCGTCACCCGGGCCGTCATCCGGATCGTCACCCGGCCCGGTGCCCGGTCGTCGCTCGTACCGGTGGCCCGTGCGCGGGGCGGTCCGTGGAGGCCGCTGTTCGAAGGCCGTTGGACATATGTCGCACGGGTGGTTCGCGAGTGGCGGGCCGGGTGCGCGGGGCGTCCGGAGGTAGGTTCGCCACTGCGGGACCGGCGGGTCGGCCCGGGCCGGACGAGTGCCGGTACGAGGCTCGCGAGAGTGAACGGGACAGTATGCACTGCGCTGTCCCCCGATCGCTGGAATATGCCCGAAGCGCTTGCCGAGGTCCGTCCGCCCACTCATCCTGAGGCGTAATCGAGTCGCGGCCAGTGCGCGACGGACGAGTTGGCCCGGACGAGTTGGCCCGGACGGGACAGCTCGGGTGAGCGCCGGGCGGGAGCCCGGCCGAGGGCCCGGGTGGCACCGGGCGATGTGCGAGGGTTCGCCGGCTGGACGATCCGGCCCGATCGGGACGATGGCCGAACTGCGAGTGCGGGTGGTGGAGCGGTGCAGGTTCTTCAGGTACAGCTGGCGGTGCAGGCGGACCCGGCCGAGGTCGGCCGGGCCCGTCGGTGGGTGCGCTCGCGGCTGCTGAACCATGGGGTGGACCCGGACGCGCCGGTCGCCGAGACGGTGGTGCTGGTGGTCTCCGAGTTGGTGACCAACGCCGTGGTGCACACCGGGTGTCCGGCGGTGCTGCGGCTCTGCCTGCCGGTGGAGGAGGACCAGGCGGGCGGTGAGCCGGCCGGTCCGCTGCGGGTGGAGGTCGCCGACGCCAGCCGGACGGCCCCCGCCCCACGGCACGCCGGGGCGGACGAGAACGCCACCAACGGGCGCGGCCTGGAGCTGGTCGAGCTGCTCTGCGAGCGCTGGGGCTGGTTCCCGGACGGCTCGGGCAAGCGGGTGTGGTGCGAGATCGGCGCGGACGCCCGGCCGGCGGACCCGCTGGCGGGCGTGGACTGGGCGGCGTTGGCGCAGTAGCGGCAGCGGCAGCCCGGGGCCTGCTCGGTTCGATGCCGTTCCCGCCGGTGATCGTCGGCGGAGATCACTGGCGGAGATCACCGGCCGAAAGTTGACGCAACCATTCCGAATTTCGGACTACCCATTGACGTGACGTATCCGACTGATCACGCTTGGGTGCGGCTCTCCGTCAGTGAGGGGACGCCGAGGGGACGCCCGAACGCCGCCGCGGTGCTGTTGTCCAGGGGGACCACGCCAGCAGGGGGGCCGTGGACCGCCGGTCGCGGGCGCTCCTTGGCGAGTGCGGAGGGTGCGGCGCGGGTTCAGGGCCCGCGCGTCGCGATTGGATGGTGGCCGGCCGCGCCGTGCTCGGGGTGCACGCGGCCGGGGGGGGCGCCGGCGCCCCGCGCCGCCCGGCGCCGGCCCGGCGCACCGCGCGCCTCGCGCACCGCGGCCCGCACCGCCCCACG
>NZ_JBHWIJ010000003.1:28696-57052 GCF_042732255.1 Kitasatospora sp. NPDC059803
GCCCCGCGGGGGGGGGGGGCCCGGGGGCGGGCGGGGGGGGGGGCGCCGGGTCCCCGCGCCCCGCCGCCGGCTCTGTGGGGGGGGCCGCCCCCCCGGGCGGGGGGCGCCCCCCCCCCGCCCGCCGTCCGATCCGCCGTCGTCCGGCGGCGCTTTCCGGCCACTCGGCCGAGAGCCGTCCAGGGCACCTGAAGCCGCCCGGGGTCACCCGGGGACGGCGCGGAAGGTTCGCCGGTAGGCGCTCGGGGCGACGTCCAGCCGGCCGCGCAGTTGCAGCCGGAGCGAGGCGGCGGTGCCGAAACCGGACTCCCGGGCGACCTGGTCGATCGTCAGGTCCGTGCGCTCCAGCAGCTGCCGGGCCCGCTCGGTGCGCTGCACGGTGAGCCACTGCCCGGGGCTGGCGCCGGTCTCCTCGCGGAAGCGCCGGGTGAAGGTCCGCAGGCTCATGCCCGCCCGGTCGGCGAGCCGGCTCAGCGCCAGCGGCTGGTCCAGGTGTTCCAGCGCCCAGGCGCGGACGGCGGCGGTGCCCTGGCCGGTGGAGTCCACCGGGCTCGGGGCCTCGACGTACTGCTTCTGGCCACCCTCGCGCCACGGCGGCACCAGGCAGTTGCGGGCCACCGCGTTGGCCACCGCGCTGCCGTGGTCGCGGCGGACCACGTGCAGGCACAGGTCCACCCCGGCGGCCACCCCGCCGGAGGTGAGGACGTCGCCGTCGTCGGTGTAGAGCACGTCCGGGTCCAGCCGCACCTTCGGGTACAGCTCGGCGAAGCGCCGGGTGTAGCGCCAGTGGGTGGTGGCCGGGCGGCCGTCCAGCAGCCCGGCGGCGGCCAGCAGGAAGGACCCGGTGCAGATCGACATCAGCCGGGTGCCGGGCCGGATCCGGCCCAGCGCGGCGGCCAGTTCGGGGGTGAAGGCGGCGTCGACGGTGGCCGTGCTCGCGTCGGCGGAGGCCGGGATCACCACCGTGTCGGCCCGCTCCAGCAGTTCGGGCCCGTGGTCGACGCTGATCCGGAAGTCCGCGCTGGTGGCGATCGGCCGGCCGTCCAGCGTGCAGATGGCGACCTCGTAGAGCGGCCGCCCGGCCGGGTCCTTGGCGCCGCCGAAGATGCGGGCGGGGATGCCGAGTTCGAAGGCGATCACGCCGTCGAGGGCGAGTACCGCGACCAGGTGGGCCATGCCGTTCCCCTTCGGTGGTGCGGCCGCCCGGACCGGTCGGGTCGGTCGGGTCGGTCGGTTGGTTCGGTTCGGGCCAGTCCGGCCGGTTCGGGCCAGGGTATGCCGGGACCGTGGCCCGATTCTTGCGAAAGCTGTCATTCAGGCCACTCGCCGCGGCCGCGCCGCTTCGGGACACTCGTCCGCGTGACCGAACGCAACGCCCCCGCCCCCGCCCCCGCGCCCGCCCCCGAAGGACCCGTCCGCCCCGCCCGTCCGACCCGCTTCCGGGTGCACTACGCCTGGGTGGTGGCCGGTGTCTCGCTGCTGGTCCTGCTCGGCTCGGCCGGCTTCCGGTCCACGCCCAGCCTGATGATGGACGCCCTGCACAACGAGTTCGGCTGGTCGCTCGGGACGATATCCAGCGCCACCTCCGTCAACCTGACCCTCTACGGCCTCACCGCCCCCTTCGCCGCCGCCCTGATGGACCGTTTCGGCGTGCGCCTGGTGGTGGTCTGCGCGCTGCTGACCATCTCGGTCGGCTCCGGGCTCACCATGCTGATGCGCGAGCCCTGGCAACTGGTGCTCTGCTGGGGCGTGCTGGTGGGCCTGGGCAGCGGCTCGATGGCCGGCGCCTTCGCCACCACCATCACCGGCCGCTGGTTCCAGGCCCGCCAGGGCCTGGTCACCGGCGTGCTGACCGCCGCCGGGGCGGCGGGAAACCTGGTGTTCCTGCCGGTTGGCGCCTGGCTGGTCGAGCACCACGGCTGGCGCTCGGCGGTGATCGTGGTCTCGCTCGCGGCCAGCGCGGTCGCCGTCCCCGTCCTGCTGCTGATGCGCGAGCGGCCCGCCGACCTCGGCCTGCTCCCGTACGGGGCGACCGAGGAGCCCCCGGCGCCCGCCGCCGACGGCCGCGCCCTGACCCGCTCGCTGCGGGTGCTGCGGGACGCCGCCCGGAGCCGGGCGTTCTGGCTGCTGTCCGGCTCCTTCGCGATCTGCGGCGCCACCACCGCCGGCCTGGTCGGCACCCACTTCATCCCGGCCGCCCACGACCACGGCATGCCGGTGACCACCGCGGCCGGCCTGCTCGCCATGATCGGCGTCTTCGACGTGGTCGGCACCATCTTCAGCGGCTGGCTCACCGACCGGGTCGACTCCCGGATCCTGCTGGTCACCTACTACGGGCTGCGCGGGATCTCGCTGCTCCTGCTGCCGCAGCTGCTGGCCGGCTCGCTGCAACCGCCGATCCTGGCCTTCGTCATCTTCTACGGCCTGGACTGGGTGGCCACCGTGCCGCCGACCGTCGCGCTGTGCCGCCGGCACTTCGGCGGGGACGCCCCGATCGTCTTCGGCTGGGTGCTGGCCAGCCACCAGATCGGCGCGGCCGTCGTCGCCGGGCTGGCGGGCCTGGCCCGCGACGCGCTCGGGAACTACGACCTCACCTGGTACGGCGCCGGCGCCCTGTGCGTGGTCGCCGTCGGGCTCTGCCTGGCGCTGCGCACCAGCCGGCCGGACCGTCCCGTCCCGGCCCTCTCGTAGGGCGGGCCGGGGGCCTGTCGGACCGGACGGCTAGGCTCCGCGACCATGGCGCTCACCTTCACCCTGGACCCGAAGCTCGACCCGGACCTGCGCACTGCCGTCGTCCGACTGTGGGCCGACGTCACCAACGCCGGCGGCGCGGTCGGCTTCGTGGCGCCGGTGACGGAGGACGAGGTCTGGGACACCGCCGACCACCAGTTCGCCGGGGTCGAGCCGGACGGCCCGGACCGGCTGCTGGTCGCCCACGAGAGTGACACCGGCCGGCTGGTCGGTGTCCTCTTCTTCGAGTCGATGCGCTTCGACCTGATGGAGCACTGGCGGATGCTCAAGCGGGTCATGGTGCACCCCGACTGCCAGGGCCGCGGCTACGGTGCCCGGCTGCTCGCCGAGGCCGAGCGGATAGCCCGGGAGTGGGGCCTGGAGAGCCTGCGGCTGACCGCGCGCGGCGGCCAGGGCCTGGAGCGCTTCTACACCCGCTGCGGCTACCGGGAGGTCGGCCGGGTGCCGGCCGCGATCCGGGTCGCCCCCGGGGACGACCGCGACGACATCACCCTCTGGCTCGACCTGCGCTGAGCGGCGGGTCCGGTCGGGCGGCGGCGGGCGGGGGACGGGCGCCCCCTTCCCCTCGCCGCCCGTCAGGCATGCTTCACTGGGAGACCGGCCCCCGCCCAGACCAGTGAAAAGCCAGACCAGTGAAAAGGATGTGTCCCGTGAGCAGCACCGGCCAGGAGAAGTCGCACGCCACGCTCCGCTACACCTCCCTGCGGGTCAGCATCTTCCTCGGCTGCCTGCTGGTCGCCCTGCTGCTCGGGCACTTCAAGATCATCCCGGTCAGCGGCCAGGCCGGCGTGATCTTCCTGTTCCTGCTGGCCGCGATCGCGTCCGCGCCGCTCAGCTACGTGCTGCTGAGCCGTCAGCGCGACGACATGTCCGCCCAGATCACCACCAAGGTCTCCGGCCTGCGCAGCCGCACCGCCGAGCGGATCGCCGCGCAGAACGCCGAGGAGGACGCCGTCGACGAGGCGGCCCGGACGGCCGCCGTCCGGCAGAGCTGACCCCGGCCGGACCCGCGACCGCAGCCGCCGTGCCCGACTCCGCCGCCTCGGACGCCTCCGCTTCCGACCCCGACCCCGCTTCCGCTTCTGCGGCTTCCGAGCCCGGACCGGCCGACCCGCCGTCCGGGCCGTCCGCGTTGCGCGGGTCGTCCGTCGAGGCGGCGCCCGTCGAGGGGGCGCCCGTCGAGGCGGAGGCCGGGACCTGGCCGGCCCCGGTGCGTCGGCCCACCGGCCGGGACGTGGCCAGGCTCGCCGGGGTCTCCCAAGCCACCGTCTCACTGGTCTTCTCCGGCGCCGAGGCCGGCCGCAGGGTCTCCGACGCCACCCGGGAGCGGGTCCGGGAGGCCGCCCGCAGCCTCGGCTACCGCCCGCAGGCGGCCGGCCGGCAGCTGCGGCTCGGCCGTAGCGGGATGATCCTGCTGGCGGTGCCGAACATCCTCGGCCCGTTCTTCGGCCGGGTGCTGGAGGGCGTCCACGAGGAGGCCGGCCGGCACGGCCTGGCGGTCGTGGTCAGTTCCGGCTGGGGGAGCGCCACCCTCGCCGAGGCCGCCACCACCAGCCGCTTCGACGGCCTGCTGATCTGCTCCCCGGACGACAGCCAGCTCGGCGAGCTGCCTGCCGACACTCCCGCCGTCTTCCTCGACGCCGACCCGGGCACCGACCGGGCCCGGCCGACCGTCGAACTCGACGTGGCGGGCGGGATGCGCGCCGCCGTCGAGCACCTGGCCGGGCTCGGCCACCGCCGGATCGGGCGGCTGCGCTCCACCCACTCCGCGTACACGTTCCGGGTGCGGCAGGCCGCGTTCGAGCAGGTCGCCGCCGAACTCGACCTGGAGGTCGTGGAGTTGGGCGTGAGTCTGAACGAGGGCCAGCCGGCCGCGCGGAGCGTGGCGCACCGCCTGCTGGAGCGCCCGGACCGCCCGCGCGCGGTGATCTGCGACGACGACGTGGTCGCCTCCGGGGTGTACCAGGCCGCCGCCGAGCTGGGGCTGAGGGTGCCGGCCGACCTGTCGGTGGTCGGCATGGACAACGTCGCGGTGGCCGCGCTGCTGGCCCCGCCGCTGACCACCGTCGACCTGCCCGGCGAGGAGCTGGGCCGGGTCGGCGCGGCGGCGCTGGCGGGCCTGCTGCGCGGCGAGCGGGCGGCGCCCGTCCCGCCGCTGGCCACCTCGCTGGTGCTGCGCTCCTCCACCGCGCCGGCGGTCGGCGGGCCGGGGCGGGGCGCGAAGCAGTAGGTAGTAGTAGGGGAGAACGAAAGACCGCGCCCGCCGGCCAGACCCCGGTGGGCGCGGTCGTCTGTGGGGGGCCTCAGCCCACCGGCACCGGCTGCACCGGCTGCACCGACGGCGCCGGCGGCACCGGGTGGAACCAGCGGCGGGCGCCGAACAGCAGCAGGGCGCCGAGGGCGATCCCGCCCGCCGCGCACAGCGCCACCGGCCGCAGCGAGTCCTCGGCCAGGTTGCCGGACACCGCGTAGCCGAGCGAGTTGCCCGTCGCGAACAGCGTCACCAGCCAGGCGAACGCCTCGGTCACCGTCCCGGTCGGCGCCAGCTCGGCGACCAGCACGAACGCCGCCGCCAGCAGCGGCGCCAGCCCGATCCCGGAGAGGAAGGCCAGCGCGGCCATCGGGTACGGCCCGGGCAGCAGCACCAGTGGCAGGTAGGACGCGGCCATCGCGAGCGCCATGATCCAGGTGCGGGTGGCCGTGCTGCTGCGCCACTTCACCGCGCCGTAGGCGAGCGCGCCGAGCAGGCCGCCGAGCGCCGCCAGCGCCAGCAGGGTGCCCGCGCCGCCGGGCAGGGCGTCGGCGTGGTGCTCGGCGTAGGCGATGAACAGCACGTTCTGCGCGCCGACGGCCCAGCCGGCCCCGGCCAGTCCGACCAGCAGCAGCACCAGGCCGGGGGAGCGCAGCGGGCCGAGCAGCCCGGCAGAGTGTGCGCGGGCCGGGGCGCGCCAGGCCTGGGCCGGGGCGGTGGTGGCCACGATCAGCGCGCCGGCCAGCCCCAGTCCGGCGGCCATCCAGAGCGCGGCGACCGGGCTGAACAGGCCGGCGATCCCGGCGACGGCCAGCGGGCCGGCCACGTAGAGGATCTGCTGGGAGGCGGAGTCGAAGGCGTAGGCGGTGTCGAGCTGCTCCTCCTCCACCACGTCCGGCCAGAGCGAGCGCAGGCAGGGTTCGAGCGGGGGCATGGCGAGCCCGGCGATCGCGGCGCCGAGCGGGGCGGCGATCCCGGAGCCGGGGGCGAGGGCGAGCAGCGCGTACCCGCCGCCGGCGAGCACGGCGGAGGCGAGCAGGACGCGGGGCTGCCCGGTGCGGTCCACGATCCGCCCGAGCACCGGCCCGCCGACGGCGGCGGAGATCGCGTAGGCGGCGGTGGCCAGTCCGATCCGCCCGTACGGCGCGCCGGCCTCGCGCAGGGCGAGGGCGATCACCAGGGCGGTCATGCCGGCGGGCAGGCGGCCGAGCAGGGTGCCGAGGAGCAGGCGGCTGACGTGGGGGGCGCGGAGCAGGGCGAGGTAGCCCATCGGCGTCTTCTCCGGTCTGGGCAGGCGAGGGCGGGGACGCCGTCAAAGTTATACGTATAACCGCTCAGCGGTCAATCGGGCCGGTGAGGACGATCTGATGGTGCGTCAGCTTCGTTCGTGTCCGGATCTCACCCCAACCTCAAACAACTACTTTGAACATCTCAAACCTTTGCTGCTAATGTGTCGGCCATGACCACCTCAGACGCATCGCGGAAGAACGGCCAGGGCTCGCTGCCCGGCGCCGCCCGCCGGTGCGCTCTGACCGGTGCTGTGGACAGCCCGCGCCGTTGTCGCGCCACGAGCTGTATCCCGGCGGCACGCCCCTGACCGGGGGCCGGGACCTCCCCACCCGGCCCGCGCGCCGTGCCGCCTCCTCCGCCACACCCCACCGTCAGCAACGCCCTCCCCCGGAGCCGCACCGTCATGTCCACAGCGCCCGAGGCGACCCCGTCGCCGTCTGTGCTCGCGAGAATCCGCAAGACCCCGTTCTGGGTCCAGATCGTCGGCGGCCTGCTGCTCGGCGTCGGCTTGGGCTACCTGGCCCGCGCCGCCGACATCTCCTGGCTGGCCACCACCCTGGAGACCATCGGCAAGATCTTCGTCCAGCTGCTCAAGCTGGCCGTCCCGCCGCTGGTGTTCACCGCGATCGTGGTGAGCGTCGCCAACCTGCGCAACGTCACCAACGCGGCCCGCCTGGCGACCCGCACGCTGCTCTGGTTCATGATCACCTCGCTGATCGCGGTGGCCGTCGGCCTGGGCCTGGGCCTGCTGACCAACCCCGGCCAGGGCACCAACCTCAAGACCGACGGCCTCAAGGCGCTCGACTCCAAGGGCTCCTGGATCGACTTCCTGACCGGGATCTTCCCGACCAACATCGTCGACGCCTTCGCCAAGGTGAACGTCCTGCAGATCGTCTTCATGGCGGTCGTGGTCGGCGCGGCGATCATCAAGCTCGGCAGCAAGGCCGAGCCGGTCCTCAAGCTCAGCGAGTCCGTCCTGGAGCTGACCCAGACCGCCCTGTGGTGGGTCATCCGGCTCTCCCCGCTCGGCACCCTCGGCCTGATCGGCAAGTCCGTCGCCAAGTACGGCTGGGACCTGCTCAAGCCCTTCGCCACGCTGACCCTCGACATCTACGTCGGCTGCGCGCTGGTGCTGTTCGTCGTCTACTCGCTGCTGCTCAAGTTCGCCGCCGGCCTGAACCCGGTCAACTTCTTCAAGGGCGCCTGGCCCGCGATCCAGCTGGCCTTCGTCTCGCGCTCCTCGGTCGGCACCCTGCCGGTCACCCGCCGCGTCACCGAGCGCCTCGGCGTCCCCAGCGAGTACGCGTCCTTCTCCGTGCCGTTCGGCGCCACCACCAAGATGGACGGCTGCGCCTCGATCTACCCGGCGATCGCCGCGATCTTCGTCGCCCAGGTCTACAACATCGACCTCGGCATCCGGGACTACCTGCTGATCGCCTTCGTCTCGGTCGTCGGCTCGGCCGCCACCGCGGGCCTCACCGGTGCGATCATCATGCTGACGCTCACCCTCTCCACCCTGGGCCTGCCCCTGGAGGGCGTCGGCCTGCTGCTCGCCATCGACCCGATCCTCGACATGATGCGCACCGCGACCAACGTCGCGGGCCAGGTGCTGGTGCCGGTCCTGGTGGCCTCGCGGGAGAAGATCCTCGACGTCGCCGCCTACAACCGCCCCTCCGGCGACCTGTACGAGGACGCGCCGTCGGCCGTCGTCCCGGCGCAGGCGGACAAGGCGGCCCCGGTGGCCGCCTGATCCCCGCCGGCTCGGCGACAAGGGCCCGCTCCAGCACCGTTCCCCGGTGCGGCAGCGGGCCCTTGTGCGTGCCACTGGGGCGCGGGGGCGCGGGTGCTGGCGCGTGCTCGTGTGCTGCTCTCCGGGGCGGCGGCCAGGGGAAAAGGCAGGGGGCCCGCCGGTTGGGCGGGCCCCCTTGGGTGTTGCTCTTGTGCTCATGGTGACGGCTGTCGGGAGCCGCCGACGGACCCGCTGGGGTCCCGAGCGATCAGAACATCAGAAGATGGTCAGATGGGGGTGACGTTCTCCGCCTGCGGGCCCTTCGGGCCCTGGGTGACGTCAAAGTTCACCGCCTGGTTCTCCTCCAGCGAGCGGAAGCCGCTCGCGTTGATGGCGGAGTAGTGGACGAAGACGTCGGGGCCGCCGCCCTCCTGGGCGATGAAGCCGAAGCCCTTCTCAGCGTTGAACCACTTGACGGTTCCCGTGGCCATGCCGTTCTCCTTGCGAGGGACGTGTCGGGGCCACACCGTGTGGCACCCGGTCCGCTGCGCTGATCGCCCTGCCTCCGGACGAGTCCGAAGTTTTTCGATATTGCTGAAAAACTACAAAAAGCCCGCGGTTACATGCTCCGCAGGCTTCAAGTACTGCAAGGGGAATCAAACTGCAACTGAGGGCAACGCTAGCATGCGGTCGCTGTGACGACCAGGGGTGAACTGCGGCCCCCACGACGCGTGTCGTAGGCCCTCGCAGGCGCGTCCCGCAGGCCTTGCGAGCGCGTGTCGGGTGCCCGGTGCAGGCCTTTGTGAACAGCAGGCATACGCTGCGGGAAAGCGCACGAACAGTACAAGGGAGCGGCGCAGTGGCAGCACCGGACGGACAATCGCGGGAGCCCCAGGAACACACCCCGGTCAGGCCTCGCGTCGGCCACATCCAGTTCCTGAACTGCGTACCCCTCTACTGGGGCCTCGCCAGGACCGGCAACCTGCTGGACCTCGACCTCACCAAGGACACCCCGGAGAAGCTGAGCGACCAGCTCGTCGACGGCTCGCTGGACATCGGTCCGATCACCTGCGTGGAGTACCTGCGCAACGCCGACGACCTGCTGGTCCTGCCCGACATCGCGGTCGGCAGCGACGGCCCGGTGATGTCCTGCCTCATCGTCAGCAAGGTGCCGCTCGCCGACCTGGACGGCCGCCGCGTCGCCCTCGGCTCCACCAGCCGCACCTCCGTCCGGCTCGCCCGGCTGCTGCTGGAGGAACGCGAGGGCGTCCGCCCCGACTACTTCAGCTGCCCGCCCGACCTCAGCTCGATGCTCGCCGAGGCCGACGCCGCCGTCCTGATCGGCGACCCGGCGTTGCGCGCCTACCTCGGCCAGGCCGCCGACCTCGGACTGACCGTCCACGACCTCGGCGAGATGTGGAAGGAGTGGACCGGCCTGCCGTTCGTCTTCGCCGTCTGGGCCGTGCGCCGCGAGTTCGCCGAGCGCCGTCCGGAACTGACCGCGGCCGTGCACCGGGCCTTCCTGGAGTCCCGCGACCTCTCACTGGTCGAGGCCGCCAAGGTCGCCGAACAGGCCGCCCGCTGGGAGGCCTTCGGCGCGGACGTGCTGGAGCGGTACTTCAGCGAGGCCCTCGACTTCTCGCTCGGCGAGCGGCAGCTGGCCGGCGTCGCCGAGTTCGCCCGCCGGGTCGCGCACGACAGCGGCTTCGCGTCGGACGTCGCGGTGCGGCTGCTGGAGCCGGCGGCGCTGCCGGTCGGCTGAGTGCGGCGGGGCGCTCCGGTGCTCCGGTGCGCCGGCTCAGGTGCTCAGGTGCTCAGGTGCTCAGGTGCTCCGGGGCCGACGGGCAGCGGGCTGACGCGGACGCTCGAAAGGCCTGGCGTAGGCTGGTTCGGCCGTACCCGGACGCCCGTCGTCCGGGGGGCGGCAGCGCCGAGAACTGCAGTATCCGAGAGAGAGAAGGCGGCCAGGTGACCGAGCTCGCAGCGACCACCCTCGATGCGCCCAGCACCGATTTGCAGGCCGTGCTCGACCGGGCCGCCGGCGGTGGCCGGATCACCCCGGAGGAGGCGCTGGAGCTGTACCGCTCGGCGCCGCTGCACGCGCTCGGCTCCGCCGCCGACGCGGTGCGCCGCCGCCGCTACGCCGGTACCGAGCACATCGCGACGTACATCATCGAGCGCAACATCAACTACACCAACGTCTGCGTGACGGCGTGCAAGTTCTGCGCCTTCTACGTGCCGCCGAAGAGCGACAAGGGCTGGTCCCGCGAGCTCGACGAGATCCTGCGCCGCTGCGCCGAGACCGTCGAACTGGGCGGCACCCAGATCATGTTCCAGGGCGGCCACCACCCGGACTACGGCGTGGAGTACTACGAGCGCGCGTTCTCGGCCATCAAGGCCGACTTCCCGCAGCTGGTGATCCACTCCCTGGGCGCCTCCGAGGTCGACCACATGGCCCGGATCTCGGGCGTCTCGATCGAGGAGGCCATCACCCGGATCCACCGGGCCGGCCTGGACTCCTTCGCCGGCGCCGGCGCCGAGCTGCTGCCCGCGCGGCCGCGCAAGGCGATCGCCCCGCTCAAGGAGTCCGGCGAGCGCTGGCTGGAGATCATGGAGGCCGCGCACGGCCTCGGCGTGGAGTCCACCTCCACCATGCTGATGGGCACCGGCGAGACCAACGCCGAGCGGATCGAGCACCTGCGGATGATCCGCGACGTGCAGGACCGCACCGGCGGCTTCCGGGCCTTCATCCCCTACACCTACCAGCCGCAGAACAACCACCTGAAGGGCTCGACGCAGGCCACCGTCTTCGAGTACCTGCGGATGATCGCGATCGCCCGCCTGTTCCTCGACAACATCGCCCACATCCAGGGCTCCTGGCTCACCACCGGCAAGGAGGCCGGCCAGCTGTCGCTGCACTACGGTGCGGACGACCTCGGCTCGGTCATGCTGGAGGAGAACGTCGTCTCGGCGGCCGGTGCCAAGCACCGCTCCAACCTCACCGAGCTGATCCACCTCATCCGGGCCGCCGACCGCGTCCCGGCGCAGCGCGCGACCACGTACGAGCACCTGCGGGTGCTGGACGACCCGGCCAACGACCCGGTGGACCCGCGGGTCGCCTCGCACATCGCCTCCACGGCGATCGAGGGCGGCACCGCGCACCCCGAGCTGAAGATCCTGGACAACTGAGGCCCGGGGCACCGCCGTGCTGACCCTGCACCGGGCGGCCCTGGTGCTGCCCGACCCGGCCGACCCCACCGCCCCGTCCCTCCCGGACGGGGCGGTGCTGGTGCGCGGCGACCGCGTCGAGGCCGTCGGACCGTACCGGGAACTGGCCGCCGCGCACCCGGGGGCGCGACTGCGGGACTGGGGCGCCGCGGTGCTCACGCCGGGGCTGCGCAACCCGTACGGGCACCGGCTGCTGGAACACGCCTACCACCCGGACCCGCGCGAGGAGATCGGCGTCGAGCCGGTCGCGGACGGGCTGACGGGCTCCGCCGACGAGGGGCGCTGCGGCGCGAGCGCCCGGCGCGGGCTGCAACGGATGCTCGGGTTCGGGGTGACGGCGGTGGCCGGGCCGTTCGAGCGGGCCGCGGTGCGCACGGCCGTGGCGCGCTCCGGGCTGGTCGCGCTGCCGGGCGGCCCTGGCACGGGGGGTGGCCCTGAGGCGGGGAGTGGCCCGGGCGCGGGGGGTGGCCCTGAGGCGGGGAGTGGCCCGGGTGCGGGGGGTGGCCCTGGTGCGGCGGGCGCGGGGGACTGCCTGCTGGGCCTGGGAGACGGCCCGCTGGACCCGCTGTCGGTGCTGCCGCTCGCGGCGGCCGTGCACGGCCGGGTGGCGGCGGGCGGCCGGGCCGACTTCGCGGTGTTCCCGGCCGTTGGGGAGGGCTTCGCCCAACCATCGCCGGGCGGTTGCCTGGCCGCCGTACTGGGCGGGCGGTTGGTGTACCGGCGGCGCTGAACGAGGCCGGGAACCGGGCGACGTACTCGCCGGTAGTCGGACTTCCTTGCGGCGTACGGCACTTCCTTCGTGTGCCGCCGAACTCCACTGTCCACCCTGTGGGGTGATTCCCCCTTCGCCGTGACCTGAGGGCCCGCCAGCGGATACGATCCCGGACAGCTCACTCCGTACCCTCACCACCTACCGCCCGTGCCCGCGGGTGGCGGGGCCGTGTCCCAGGCCCCGAAGGCAAGCCAGGACAGGAACCATGCGATCCGCGACCGTCCCCCCGCCGCGATCCCCGCGGATGGGCCGTGGTTGGTACCTCGCCGCCGTGCTCAGCGCCGTGCTGGCCGTCGGCATGTGCCTGCTCGGCTGGCGCCAGGCCGACCAGGCCGACCGGATCGGCGCCCACCCCGTGAGAGTCGAAGGCGTCGTCACCCAGCTCCCCACCGGCGGCGGCTCCTACAGCGCCGTCAGCTACCGGGCGTCCGGCCAGTCGCACACCGCGGCCGCGCTGCCGCTCGCCGACGGCGCCAAGATCGGCGACCCGATCTGCCTGGAGCACGCCGCCGACGACCCGGGCGCGGTGCGGATCTGCGGCGACACCTACCCGCAGCCGGTCGGCGTCGGCCTGGCCCGGTTCAGCGTGCCGGTCGCGGTCGGGATGTTCGTGATCTGCGTGCTGCGCATCCGGCGGCACCGGCGGGCGCTCGCGGTCCGCGCCGGGCAGGGCCGGCTGGCCACCACCGTCGCACTGGCGACCGGGGCGCTGGCCGACGGGATGCCCGCGATAACCCACGGCAAGCGCTCCCGGCGCCGGCGGCGCGCGGGCGGGCGGCGCGCGCAGCACTGACGGGGCGCGTAGCACTGGTGGGGCGCGCAGCACCGGCGGGGCGCGTAGCGCCGGTGGGCCGGGCGGGGCGCTGGTGGGCTGGGCGGGGGAGCTGGGCGGGGGAACTGGGCGGCGGGGGCGTGCGGCGACGTCCGTGCGACGGGTGCCGGGTGGACGGGTCTGTGCGGCGGGGCCCGTGTGGCGGGTGCGGACGCCCCGCGGCGTGCCCCGTTGGTCGGGCTGTCGGCGCCAGGGTGAACAATGGGGGCGTGACCCGAGCCTCTCTGGACAAGCAGCCGCACGAAGTCGCCGCCATGTTCGACGACGTCGCGGCCAAGTACGACCGCACCAACGACGTGCTGTCCCTCGGCCAGGCCCGCGCCTGGCGCCGGGCGGTGGCCGAGGCGGTGGCCGCCGGACCGGGGGACCTCGTGCTCGACCTCGGAGCCGGCACCGGCACCTCCTCGCTGCCCTTCGCCGAGGCCGGCGCGCAGGTCGTCCCGTGCGACTTCTCCGTCGGCATGCTCGTCGAGGGCAAGCGCCGCCACCCCGAGCTGCCGCTCACCGCCGGCGACGCCACCCGGCTGCCGTTCGCGGACGGCACCTTCGACTCGGTGACGATCTCTTTCGCGCTGCGCAACGTCCAGGACACCGACGCGGCGCTGCGCGAGATGCAGCGCGTCACCAAGCCCGGCGGCAAGCTGGTGATCTGCGAGTTCTCCACCCCGACCTGGACGCCGTTCCGGACGGTCTACACCGAGTACCTGATGCGCGCCCTGCCGCCGGTCGCCACCGCGGTCAGCAGCAACCCGGACGCGTACGTGTACCTCGCCGAGTCCATCCGGTCCTGGCCCGACCAGCCCGAGCTGGCGGCCCGGCTGCAGGAGAGCGGCTGGTCCAAGGTCGCCTGGCGCAACCTCACCGGCGGCATCGTCGCGCTGCACCGGGCGTACAAGCTCGGGTAGCCGCTGCACCGGCGGGATGGGGGCGTGGTCGTTTCCGGCGGCGGGGACGGAACTAGACTGCCGGAGACAAAAGCCGCCGTCCCCACAGCCGCAGCTCCAGGAGAGTGTCCACCGTGTCCGAGACCGCAGCCGATCTGACGAAGCCGGACAGCCCGGTCGAGAGCACGGCCGACGTCATCGTGGTCGGCGCGGGTCCGGCCGGGTCCACCACCGCGTACTACCTCGCCCAGGCCGGGCTGGACGTGCTGCTGCTGGAGAAGACCGCGTTCCCGCGCGAGAAGGTCTGCGGCGACGGCCTCACCCCCCGCGCCACCAAGCAGCTGGTGGACATGGGCATCGACGTCTCCACCGAGAACGGCTGGCTGCACAACAAGGGCCTGCGCATCATCGGCGGCGGCGTCCGGCTGGAGCTGGACTGGCCCGAGCTGTCCGCCTTCCCCGACTACGGCCTGGTCCGCAAGCGCGCCGACTTCGACGAGCTGCTGGTCCGTCAGGCCGAGAAGGCCGGCGCCCGGCTCTACGAGCGCTGCAACGTCAGCGGGCCCGTCCTGGACGAGCGCACCGGCCGGATCGTCGGCGTCACCGCCAAGCTCGGCGACGAGAAGCGGCCGGTCACCTTCCGTGCCCCGCTGGTGGTCGCCGCCGACGGCAACTCCACCCGGCTCTCGCTCGCCATGGGCCTGCACCGCCGCGAGGACCGCCCGATGGGCGTCGCCTACCGGACGTACTTCACCTCGCCGCGCCACGACGACGACTACCTGGAGTCCTGGCTGGAGCTGTGGGACACCCGCGGCGGCCAGCGCAAGCAGCTGCCCGGGTACGGCTGGGTCTTCGGTATGGGCGACGGCACCTCCAATGTCGGCCTCGGCATCCTCAACTCCTCGCCCGCGTTCGGCGAACTCGACTGGCGCGAGGTGCTCAAGGCCTGGTGCGCCGGCATGCCGGAGGAGTGGGGCTACACCCCCGAGAACATGACCGACCCGATCCGCGGCGCCGCGCTGCCGATGGCCTTCAACCGGCAGCCGCACTACACCCGCGGCCTGCTGCTCGTCGGCGACGCGGGCGGCATGGTCAACCCGTTCAACGGCGAGGGCATCGCCTACGCGATGGAATCCGGCCAGATCGCCGCCGGCGTCATCGTCCAGGCCCACGCCCGGGTCACCGAGACCGGGCGCGAGCGCGCTCTGCAGGGCTACCCGCGCGTCCTCAAGGACGTCTACGGCGGCTACTACACGATGGGCCGCGCCTTCGTGAAGCTCATCGGCAACCCCAAGGTGATGCAGATCGCCACCCAGCGCGGCCTCACCCACCCGATGCTGATGCGCTTCACCCTCAAGATGCTCGCCAACCTCACCGACCCGCAGGGCGGCGACGCGATGGACCGCATCATCAACGGCCTCGCGAAGGTCGCGCCCAACGCGTAGCGGCCTGGGCCTTCCCCTGGTCCTTTCCAGGACCTCAAGGCGTCTCCTCCGCCGCCTTCCGCTCCCCGTCCGCCGGGCGGCGGGAGGCGGCGGAGCGCTGTTCGACGTAGGCGAGGCGGTCGGCGAAGACCCGGGCCGCGTCGGGGGTGAGCGTCCGGAGGGCGACGAGGGCGGTGAAGACGACGTCACAGAGCTCGTGCTGGACGTCCTCCCAGCTGTGGGTGACGCCCTTGCGCGGGTTCTGGCCGGTGGCGCCGATCACCGCGGCGCCGACCTCGCCGACCTCCTCGGAGAGCTTGAGGATCCGCAGCAGGCGCTCCTCCCGGGGCGACTGCGTGCCCTGCTCGTCGAGCCACGCGACGAGGTGGTCCACGCTCTCCCAGATCCGGCTGTCCATGCGCGCTGCTCCCGTGCGGTGTCGTTGGTGCTGTCACCGTACGGGAGGCGCTGCCGACGCACGGGAACGGCGTGGGGGCTGGCGGTGAGGCACGGGCGGTGAGGGGTGGACGGTGAGGGGCTGGCGGTGAGGGGCGGGCTCCCGGTCAGCGGGTGCTGATCTTCACGTGGCGGATGTTCACGGGGAGGGTGGGGAAGCCGTCGCCGGGGTTGTTCTGGTCGTCCTCGCCGCCCGCGGCGATCTTCTGCAGGACGTCCAGGCCCGCCGTGATCCGGCCGAACGGGGTGTAGGCGGGGGAGAGCTTGGTGTCCTTCCAGACGAAGAAGAACTGGCTGCCGTTGGTGTTCGGACCGGCGTTGGCCATCGCCACGGTGCCGGCCGGGTAGGTGGCGCCGGTCAGGTTCTCGTCCGGGAAGGAGTAGCCGGGCCCGCCGCTGCCCGTTCCGGTCGGGTCGCCGCACTGCAGGACGTAGAGCCGCTGGGTGGTGAGGCGGTGGCAGTGGCTGCGGTCGAAGTAGTCGTGCTCGGCGAGGAAACGGAACGAGAAGGTGGTGCAGGGCGCCTTGTCGGTCAACGCCTGGAAGGTGATCGCGCCCTGGCTGGTGCGCAGGGTGGCGCGGTAGGGCTGGGCGGCCTTCTTGGCGTCGAAGACCGGGATGCCCTTGAAGTTGTCGGCCGGCACCGCGGGCGTGTAGGTGCAGGCGGGCGCGGGCGGCGTGGTGTCCGCGACGGCGGTGCCGGTGCTCGCCGTGAGCGGGAGGACGGTGGCGACGGCGAGCAGAGCCCAGGGTGCGCGCTTCACGTGACGGGCCTTCCGAAGGGTGGTGGACGGCGGGGTTGGCATGGCGCCATCATCCACGCCGGGGCGGCGATCCGGTAGGGGGCGGTAGGGAGCGGTGGGGTTCAGGCCCCGTCGGGCGGGTGGAGGGTCAGGAGGACTCCGGGGGAACGGGGTTGGCCCGGGGGGCGGGGGTGAACAGTCCGGCGCGGGCGGCCAGTGCGGCGGCGTCGGCGGCCCGCTCGGCGGTGCGGGCGTCCAGCGGCTCGCCGGTGACGAACAGCCGGTAGTAGAGCGGGGCGGTGGCGGCCCGGACCACCTCGGCACCGTCCGTTCCGGTGGGCAACTCGCCTCGGGCGACGGCTCGTTCGGCGACCTCGGCGGCCTGGCGGTGACGGGAGGCGAAGAAGGCGCGCAGGGCGGTCGCGCCGGTGTCGGAGCGCTGGGCGGCCAAGATCAGCGCGGTGGGGGTGGCCCCCAGGTCGGGATCGGTGAAGACGGTGAACACCTCCTGGGTGATCAGTCGCAGGTCCTCGCGGAGGTCGCCGGTGTCGGGCAGCGGCCAGGGCTGGTCGGCCGAGGCGGTCAGGGCGTCCGCGACCAGGCCGTCCACTCCGCCCCACCGCCGGTACAGCGTCGCCTTGTGGACGCCGGAGCGGCTCGCGACCGCCTCGATGGTGAGGTCGTCGTACCCCTTCTCGGTGACCTCGGCGAGCGTGGCGGCGACCACCCCCTCCCGGACCCGGGCGCTGCGGCCGCCGGGGCGCGGGGTCGGGGTGCGGGGCTCTGGGTGGGTCGTTTCGAGGTGAGTCGGCTCCGGGGCGTTCTCGTTCAAAGTCGACTCCAGTCGCGTTAAGGCTTGCTGCGGTGTGGCGGTCGTGCCATGCTCATCGTAATGCGACTTTGGTCGCGTTACGAGAGGAGCCTGCGTGACCGCCACCGCCATTCCCGACCCCACTGCCCTGCACCCGCTCGCCGGCCACGACCGGGTCGTCCTGCTGCGCCCGCTCGTCACCGACCCGCGGATCGAGGTCGGTGAGTACACCTACTTCGATGACCCCGAGGGGGCCACCCGCTTCGAGGAGCGCAACGTCCTCTACGCCTACGGACCCGAGCGGCTGGTGATCGGCAAGTACTGCGCGATCGCCACCGGGGCCCGCTTCCTGATGGCCGGCGCCGCCCACCCGACCATCGGCGTGTCCACCTTCCCGTTCACGATGTTCGGCGGTGAGTGGACCGAGCGGACCCTCGACCTCGTCACCGGCCTGCCCAGCCGGGGCGACACCGTGATCGGCAACGACGTCTGGTTCGGCTTCGGTGCCACCGTCCTGCCCGGCGTCCGGATCGGTGACGGCGCGATCATCGCGGCCGGTGCGATGGTCACCGCCGACGTCGAGCCGTACACCATCGTCGGCGGCAACCCGGCCCGGCCGATCCGGCGCCGCTTCGAGGGCGCCGACGTCGAGCGCCTGCTCCGTGCGGCCTGGTGGGACTGGCCGGTCGAGCTCGTCACCGAGCACGTCCGCGCCATCATGTCCGGGACCCCGGCCGACATCGAGGAGATCGCCGCGGCGAACGGCCTGCTCGCCCGCTGACCTGCCGGGCCTGGGAAAGGCGTTGGCCCCGGGGACGCTGGATCCCTCCGGAGATCCAACGAGTTACGGCAGGGCGTTGATCACGGGTGGGCCGGTGCGGGAGGATGGCGTCCCCCTGCTCCATGCTCCGCCCCGTCGATAGCTGTGCCCTTCGCCCAGCTCCAGGGTCCGTCCGACGCCGTACGGTACTCGCGCCCCGCCGGTTCCGTTCGCTCGGAGGGATCTGACTCATGCGTGCCTCCCTGTCCATGTCTTCGTCCTCATCGGCCCTTCGCGACCTGCCGGTTCTCCTGGTGGCGGTGGTGTGGGGGTCGAGCTTCCTCGCCGTCCAGCGGGTGGCGGAGCCCGGGACGGCCGTGGCGATGCTGGTCCTGCGGTTCGGGCTGGTGCTGCCGCTGCTCGGGATGGTCGCCTGGCCGGCGCTACGGAGGCTGAGCCGCGCCGAGTGGCTGGGCGGCGGTGCACTGGGGTTGGTGCTCAGCGGGATCTTCCTGCTGGAGACGTACGGCGCCGTGCACACCTCCGCCACCAATGCCGGGCTGATCATCAGCCTCGCGATGGTGCTCACCCCGCTCGGCGAGAGCGTCCTCAGCCGGACGGCACCGCCCCGCGCCTTCCTCGCGGCCGCCGCGCTGGCCGTGCTCGGCGTCGCCCTGCTCACCGGGGACGGCGGGCTGCGCCCGCCTTCGCTCGGCGACCTGCTGGTGCTGGGAGCTGCCCTGGTTCGCTCGGCCTTCGTCCTGGCGACGGCCCGCGTCCGCGCCGTCCGCGAAACCGACATGCTGGCCCTGACCTGGGTCCAACTCGCCGTCGCGACCGCCGTGTTCGCGGCCGTCGCACCAGCCGTAGGGCCGTCGCCGTGGGCCGTCGCCCGCTCGTACGGGCCCGGCCAGTGGGCCTGGTTGCTGCACCTGTCCCTGTTGTGCACGCTGTTCGCCTTCTTCGTTCAGATGTGGGCTGTCCGCGCCACCTCGCCGTCCCGGGTGAGTCTGCTGCTCGGCACCGAACCGCTGTGGGCCGCCGTCTTCGGCATCACCATCGCCGGGAACCGGATGGGGCCGCTCGCCCTGGTCGGCGGAGCCCTGGTCGTGGTCGCCACCGAGTGGGGCCGCCGCACCGCTCCCGCCCCCGTCCCCGCTCCCGCCCCCGTCCGGCGCGGGGAGTCCGAGGTCGTCGAGTCCGAGGCCGCTGGATCTGTTGTTGCCGAGTCCGCGACCGGGGTCGGGGAACGGGGCCCGGAGCCGGCCCCGGTGTGATCCGCTGTGGTGGTCACCGGCGACTCAGCGTCCGACGGGCGTAGTCGATGGTGACCGCGCCGAGCAGTGGACCCCATGCCACCAGCGGCAGGTAGGCGAGGGTCATCACCAGGCCGGCGGCACCGTGCGGGGAGTCCGGCTCCGCCATGTTCCGGCCCCAGCCGCCGACCGCCGCGGTTATCCCGAGCACGGTCAGAAACGCCGAGCCCAGCGCGCCCGGAACGATCGCGGTGAGCGGGTGCACCGCCCGGCCGCCGATCAGCGGGATCCAGCGCGGCGCCAGCTGGCCCCAGGGCCGGACCAGCCCGACGGTCAAGAAGGCCAGCGCTTCGGCCAGGGCGCTCAGCACCACGACGTAGACCGTGCCCCAGCCCGGCTGGTGCTCGGCGTACCGTGCGGCGGTGGCACCCGTGAAGCCGACCGGGATGCCGAAGCCGAACGCGATCCGCCACAGCCCCGAGGGAACGGTGGTCAGCACGGTGGCCTTGGCGGCGAACTCGGCCCAGCGTGGTGCGGGCGGGACGGCCGGACGGGTGGTGGTCCGGGCGTTGATCGCGAGCTTCGACATGGTGGTGAACTCCCTTCGCGGCCGGCGCTCCGGCCGCTTCGATGGCTCAAGCCTGGCCGTTCCACGCGGCGAGCGGCAGCTGCCGATCGGGCTGTTCTCCCTGCTCAACAGGCCTCTGAAATATGCCGATCGGCACAGGCGGGCAACCTGCGCCGCGTCGTAACGTGGCGGCAGTCGAAGGGAGGAGATGGCGATGAATCAGATGCTGGCGGTGATCGTCCCGGCCGCGCTTCCGCTGGTCCGGGCGGCGCGCAGGCGCCAGGGCATGGCGGTCGTGACCGCGACGGCCGGGGCGATGTCGGCCTTGGTCACGGTTGCCGTCTGGCTCACCGGCCGCTGGACGGAGTCGGACCGGTGGCCCGGGCTGGTCGGCCTGGTCGAACTGGCCGCCCTCCTGCTGTCCGTGGTCCTCGCCCTGCGCGCCGAGGACGGCCTCCGGTGCGCGCTGGCGACGTGGACGGCTTGCGGCGCGGTCGCGCTCTGGCCGTCCCGGTTCGAGGCGATCGGCGGGCCCGGAGACGTGCTCACCCTCTTCGGATTCGGGTCGATGCTGGCCCTGCCGGCCGTCCTGACCGGGCTCTACCTGCGCGGCCTGGACGAGGGGCGGTGTCGGGCGGTGGCCGAGGCCAGGCGTTCCCAGCGGCTCGAACTGGCCCACGACCTGCACGATTTCGTGGCGCACGACGTGAGCGGCATGGTCGCCCAGGCTCAGGCCGGGGTGTACCTGGCCGCGGCTGACCCGGCCCGGGCGGTCGAGATGTTCGAGCGGATAGAACAGGCCGGGCAGCGAGCCCTGGCCTCGCTGGACCGGACGGTTCAGCTGCTGCGCACGGAGGAGGGGAGTGGGCGCGGACCGCAACAGGGGCTGGCCGAACTGGCGGAGGTGGCAGAACGGTTCACCGCCTTGGGCGGCGCCGAGGTCCGGCTGGAGCTGCCGGACGGGCCGGTCCCCCGGGAGGTGGAGGGCACGGTCCACCGGATCGTGGTCGAGGCGCTGACCAACGTTCGGCGGCACGCTGCGGGCGCCCGGACGGTCGAGGTCCGTGCCCGTCGCGCGGGCGGGTGGCTGGAGTTGACCGTGACGAATGACGGACTCGCACCTGGCGCGGGTGGGCGCCCGCGCGGTGGCGGCGGCAGCGGACTGCCGGGGCTGGCGGCCCGAGTGGAGGCGCTCGGCGGCACGTTCGCGGCAGGCACGGAGGAGCGAGAGGCCTGGCGGGTGGCGGCGAGACTGCCGCTGGAGAGGCAGGAGCGACAGGAGAGTCAGGAGAAACCAGTGATTCCGGTGAGGACCAGTTCAGGGGAGAGGTGGAAATGATCGGCAGCACAGGGCCGATCCGGATCCTGGTCGCGGACGACCAGGCCGATGTCCGCACCGCGTTCCGGATGATCCTGGACGTTCAGCCGGACATGTCGGTGGTGGCGGAGGTGGCGGACGGTGCCTCGGCGGTGGAGGAGGCCCGACGGCTTCGACCGGACGTCGTGCTCGCGGACATTCGAATGCCGAGGCTCGACGGCTTGGAGGTCACGAGGCAGCTGGCGGGCGAGTGCAAGGTGATCGTGGTGACCACCTTCGACCTGGACGAGTACGTGCATACGGCCCTGCGGCATGGGGCGGCCGGCTTCCTGCTGAAGCGATCGGGGCCAGTGCTGCTGATCGAGGCGGTGCGGGCGGCGATGGCCGGGGACACGTTGATCAGTCCACAGGTCACCGTCCGGCTGCTGCGGCACATGACGGCGCCCGGGAGCGACCGTACGGCCGGAGCGGGGCCTTCGGCGGCGGCGCCGCAGATAGCCGGCCTGATCGAGGAACTGACCGCGAGAGAAAGGGAGATCGCCGAACAGGTGGCAGACGGCGCGACGAACGCCGAGATCGGAGCGGGGCTGTTCATCTCGCCGGGGACGGTCAAGAACCACCTCGCCAACGTCCAGCGCAAGCTCGGTGCCCGTAACCGGGTGGGCATCGCGGCCTGGGTCTGGGAGCAGGGCCGGTAGCCGGTAACCGGCCCCGGTGAACGGTGGGGCGAGCCCGGACGCGGGCGCGAGGGCAGAGGGCAGCGGCCCCGAGGAAGGGCCCCCAGGAAAGGGCCCCAGGGAAGGCGGCGCGGGAAGGGCAGCGCACGGAGGCCGGGGCGCCGCGCGCTGGGCCGGGCATGGCCCAGCGCAGGAGAGGGTCGGGCGGGCGGCGGGCGGGGTGGGGGAGGGGGAGGGGGGAGGGGGGAGGGGGAGGGCCCCAAGGACCGTTTCGCGCGCTTGTGAACGAAGGGTCAAGCGAGCGTTCGGCCCCCCGCCACCCCTCAGAGTGAGCCGCTATAACACGTCAACATGGCGCCTCGAAATTTGCTCCCGTCGACGCATAGTTGATATAGGAGCGCGGCTCTGACCAGCCGCTTCACAAGTAAATGCGACTGGTTGTGACCATTTGACTTCTTTGTGTCGACAACTCTGGGCATGTTCATATTCGGCACGATTCTCATCGTGGCGTAGATCACAAAGATGACGTTGAACTGCGTGTCGCAGATCACAAGCCGACGGGCATAGGATGCGCTCGTTCCAGGCTTTGTGAACTGCCTCACATGAGGTGGATCCCGGGAACCGGAACGCGGGTTCACCTCAGCGTGACTCGCCGGTTCCGATCTGCAGTCAAGGACGACTGGACGGAGGGAGCGGGGGCTATGAATGCCTACGCGCCGATCCTCGTACTCGGTGCCATCGCGGCGGCGTTCGCGGTCGGCTCCGTCGTGATGGCCTCACTCACCGGCCCCAAGCGCTACAACCGGGCCAAGTTGGAGGCGTACGAGTGCGGCATCGAGCCGACCCCGCAGCCCGTGGGCGGCGGTCGGTTCCCGATCAAGTACTACCTGACGGCGATGCTCTTCATCGTCTTCGACATCGAGATCGTCTTTCTCTATCCCTGGGCGGTGACCTTCGACGCCCTGGGGATCTTCGGGTTGGTCGAGATGCTCCTGTTCATCGCCACGGTCTTCGTCGCCTACGCCTACGTGTGGCGCCGCGGCGGCCTGGAGTGGGACTGAGCGCGGGGTGGCCGCCGCCTTTGTGAACGAGCGGACAAGCCCGAACGGGCCGAGGTACCACAGGACTTGAGGGCTTCTTGAGGGCATTGAGAGGGATCTGATGGGAATCGAGGAGAAGCTGCCGAGCGGCTTTCTGCTCACGACCGTGGAGACGGCCGCCGGTTGGGTGCGCAAGGCGTCACTCTTCCCGGCCACCTTCGGTCTGGCCTGCTGCGCGATCGAGATGATGACCACCGGCGCCGGCCGCTACGACCTGGCCCGGTTCGGCATGGAGGTGTTCCGGGGCTCCCCCCGGCAGGCCGATCTGATGATCGTGGCGGGTCGGGTGAGCCAGAAGATGGCCCCGGTGCTGCGCCAGGTGTACGACCAGATGGCCAACCCGAAGTGGGTCATCTCGATGGGCGTCTGCGCCTCCTCGGGCGGGATGTTCAACAACTACGCGATCGTGCAGGGCGTCGACCACATCGTCCCGGTGGACATCTACCTGCCCGGTTGCCCGCCCCGCCCGGAGATGCTGATGGACGCCATCCTGAAGCTGCACGACAAGATCCAGCACGAGCCGCTGGGCGCGAACCGGATCCGGGCCGAGGAGCTCGGCGAGGCGCTCGCCCTCAAGGCCACCCCGGTCAGCGAGATGCGGGGGCTGCTGCGATGAACGAGCAGGTACCCGAGACCCGTCGCGAGCACCAGGTCCGCGAGATCCCGGTCGAGGTGGTCGGCCGCCGGCAGGGCATGTTCGGCGCCCTGGGCAGCGGTGACACCTCCGGCTTCGGCGGCCTGGCCGCGCCGATCGTGCTGCCCGGCCCGAGCGAACGGCCGTACGGCGGCTGGTTCGACGAGGTCGCCGACGAGCTGGAGGGCGCCCTGGAGGAGCAGGGCCTGGACCCGGCCGAGGTGATCGAGAAGACCGTTGTCGACCGCGGCGAGCTCACCTTCCACATCGACCGCGCCCACCTGCTCCGGACCGCCCGCACCCTGCGCGACGACCCGGCGCTGCGCTTCGAGCTGTGCCTGGGCGTGAGCGGCGTGCACTACCCCGACGACAAGGGCCGCGAGCTGCACGCGGTCTACCACCTGCGGTCGATCACCCACGGACGGCTGATCCGGGTGGAGGTCACCGCGCCGGACGCCGACCCGCGCATCCCCTCCGTGGTGAGCGTCTACCCGACCAACGACTGGCACGAGCGCGAGGCCTACGACTTCTTCGGCCTGGTCTTCGACGGCCACCCGGCGCTCACCCGGATCATGATGCCGGACGACTGGCTGGGCCACCCGCAGCGCAAGGATTACCCGCTCGGCGGCATCCCCGTCGAGTACAAGGGCGCCCAGATCCCGGCTCCCGACCAGCGGAGGTCGTACAGCTGATGAGTACTCGGCACGACGAAGAGGCTCGGCACGACGAAGGGACTCGTCCCCACGAAGGAGCCGAGCAGGCAGAGGCCCGGGAGACCACCGAGGGCCGGGTCTTCACGGTCACCGGCGGCGACTGGGGCGAGGTGGTCGAGGCGGTCGGCCGGGCCGACGACGAGCGCATCATCGTCAACATGGGCCCCCAGCACCCGTCCACCCACGGCGTGCTGCGGCTGATCCTGGAGATCGACGGCGAGACGGTGAAGGAGGCCCGCTGCGGCATCGGCTACCTCCACACCGGCATCGAGAAGAACATGGAGTTCCGCAACTGGGTCCAGGGCACCACCTTCGTGACCCGGATGGACTACCTGACCCCGCTGTTCAACGAGACCGCGTACTGCCTGGCCGTCGAGAAGCTGCTCGGCATCACCGACGACATCCCGGACCGGGCCACCGTGATCCGGGTGCTGATGATGGAGCTCAACCGGATCGCCTCGCACCTGGTCTGCCTGGCCACCGGTGGCATGGAGATCGGCTCCACCACCCTGATGATCTACGGCTTCCGCGACCGCGAGCTGATCCTGGACGTCTTCGAGCTGGTCACCGGCCTGCGCATGAACCACGCGTACGTGCGCCCCGGCGGCCTCGCCCAGGACCTCCCCCCCGGCGCCGTCGACCAGATCCGCGAGTGCGTGAAGACCCTGCGCTCCCGGATGCACGAGTACGACAAACTCGCCACCGGGAACCCGGTGTTCAAGGCCCGCCTGGTCGACGTCGGCTTCCTCGACCTGCCCGGCTGCCTGGCCCTCGGCGCCACCGGCCCGATCCTGCGCGCCACCGGCCTGCCGCACGACCTGCGCAAGACCGACCCGTACTGCGGCTACCAGGACTACGACTTCGAGGTCGCGATCGCGGACAGCGCCGATTCCTACGGCCGCTTCCTGATCCGCCTGGAGGAGATGCGGCAGTCGCTGGGGATCGTCGAGCAGTGCCTGGACCGGCTGCGGCCGGGCCCGGTGATGGTGGCCGACAAGAAGATCGCCTGGCCCGCCCAACTCGCCGTCGGACCGGACGGGATGGGCAACTCGCTCGACCACATCCGCAAGATCATGGGCACCTCGATGGAGGCCCTGATCCACCACTTCAAGCTGGTCACCGAGGGCTTCCGGGTCCCGGTCGGCCAGGCGTACGCGGCGGTCGAGTCGCCCAAGGGCGAGCTGGGCGTGCACGTGGTCAGCGACGGCGGGACGCGCCCGTACCGGGTCCATTTCCGGGATCCGTCGTTCACCAATCTGCAGTCGATGGCGGCGATGTGCGAGGGCGGCCAGGTCGCCGACGTGATCGTCGCGGTGGCCGGGATCGACCCGGTGATGGGAGGCGTGGACCGGTGACAGACGTTCAGTTGGGGATGCCGGCGCTGCCGGCCACACCGTACCCCGAGGAGGTGCACGCCCGGCTGGCCGCCGACGCCGCGGAGCTGATCGGCCGCTACCCGCAGGCCCGGTCGGCGCTGCTGCCGCTGCTGCACCTGGTGCAGGCCGAGGAGGGCTTCGTCAGCCCGACCGGCATCCGGTTCTGCGCGGAGCAGTTGGACCTCACCACCGCCGAGGTGACCGCCGTCGCCACCTTCTACACCATGTACCGGCGGCGCCCGGCCGGGAAGTACCACGTCGGGGTCTGCACCAACACCCTGTGCGCGGTGCTCGGCGGCGACCAGATCTTCGACGAGCTCCAGCAGCACCTCGGCGTGCGCAACAACGAGACCACCGGGGACGGCGAGATCTCGATCGAGCACATCGAGTGCAACGCGGCCTGCGACTACGCGCCCGTGGTGATGGTCAACTGGGAGTTCTTCGACGACCAGACCCCGGAGAGCGCCAAGCGGCTGGTCGACGACCTGCGCGCGGGCCGGAAGGTCCGGCCGACCCGCGGCGCCCGGCTGTGCACCTTCAAGGAGTCCGCCCGGATCCTGGCGGGCTTCCCCGACGAGCGCCCGGGTGCCAACGACGAGTCCGGCGCGGGTGGCGCGCCCTCGCTGGCGGGCCTGCGCCTGGCCAAGGGCGAGGCGCTGCCCGGCACCGGCGGCACCAAGGTCGTCGCGCCCCGCCACGAGGGCATCGGCCACGAGGGCGCCGGCTACGAGAGCACCGGCCACGAGGGCACCGGCCACGAAGGGACGGAAGCGTGATGACCGCCGCCGAGCCGGCCGAGAAGCTGCTCACCCCCGTCCTGTCCGCCTCCTGGGACGACGACCGGCCCTGGACGCTGGCCACCTACCGCCGCCACCACGGCTACGACGGCCTCAAGGCGGCCCTGGCGATGCCGCCGGACGACGTGATCGCCCTGGTGAAGGACTCCGGGCTGCGCGGTCGCGGCGGCGCCGGCTTCCCCACCGGGATGAAGTGGCAGTTCATCCCGCAGAACGACGGCAAGCCGCACTACCTGGTGGTCAACGCGGACGAGTCCGAGCCGGGCACCTGCAAGGACATCCCGCTGCTGTTCGCCAACCCGCACGCGCTGATCGAGGGCATGATCATCGCCTCCTACGCGATCCGCTGCGACCACGCGTTCATCTACCTGCGCGGCGAGGTCGTCCCGGTGCTGCGCCGCCTGCACGCGGCCGTCGCCGAGGCGTACCAGGCCGGGCTGCTCGGCCGGGACATCCTCGGCTCCGGCGTCAACCTCGACATCACCGTGCACGCCGGCGCCGGCGCCTACATCTGCGGCGAGGAGACGGCGCTGCTGGACTCGCTGGAGGGCCGCCGCGGCCAGCCCCGGCTGCGGCCGCCGTTCCCGGCGATCGCCGGCCTGTACGCCTGCCCGACGGTGGTCAACAACGTCGAGTCGATCGCCTCGGTGCCGCCGATCCTGGCCCGCGGCAAGGAGTGGTTCAAGGGCCTGGGCACCGAGAAGTCCCCCGGCTTCACGCTGTACTCGCTCTCCGGCCACGTCACCAACCCCGGCCAGTACGAGGCGCCGCTGGGCATCACGCTGCGCCAGCTGCTGGACATGAGCGGCGGCGTCCGCCCCGGGCACCGGCTCAAGTTCTGGACCCCGGGCGGCTCGTCCACCCCGATGTTCACCGACGAGCACCTGGACGTCCCGCTGGACTACGAGGGTGTCGGCGCGGCCGGCTCGATGCTCGGCACCAAGGCGCTGCAGGTCTTCGACGAGACCACCTGCGTGGTGCGGGCGGTCACCCGCTGGACCGAGTTCTACGCCCACGAGTCCTGCGGCAAGTGCACCCCCTGCCGCGAGGGCACCTACTGGCTGGTCCAGTTGCTCAAGCGGATCGAGGCGGGCGCGGGCGTCGAGGGGGACCTGGAGAAGCTCCTCGACATCGCCGACAACATCAACGGCAAGTCCTTCTGCGCACTGGGCGACGGCGCCGCGAGCCCGATCGTCTCCTCCCTCCAGCACTTCCGGGCCGAGTACGAGCAGCACCTGGCCGAGCGCCGCTGCCCGTTCGACCCGGCCGCCTCCACCGTCTGGGCCGACGGCCCCCGCCCCGGCCACCAGTCCGCCACCGAAAGGGAGGTGCACGCGTGACGATCACAGAGCCATCCACCTCCACGGGCGACAAGGCCGCGGTCGAGCTGGTCACGCTCACCATCGACGGCGTCGAAGTGCAGGTCCCCAAGGGGACGTTGGTGATCCGGGCCGCTGAACGGATCGGCACCCAGATCCCGCGCTTCTGCGACCACCCGCTGCTCGACCCGGCCGGAGCCTGCCGGCAGTGCATCGTCGAGATCGAGGGCCAGCGCAAGCCCGTCGCCTCCTGCACCATCCCGGTCGCCGAGGGCATGGTGGTGCGCACCCAGGTGAGTTCGCCGGTGGCCGAGAAGGCGCAGCGCGGCGTGATGGAGCTGCTGCTGATCAACCACCCGCTGGACTGCCCGGTCTGCGACAAGGGCGGCGAGTGCCCGCTGCAGAACCAGGCGATGTCCACGGGTGACGCCGACACCCGCTTCGAGGGGATGAAGCGCACCTACGAGAAGCCGATCCCGCTCAGCACCCAGGTGCTGCTGGACCGGGAGCGCTGCGTGCTGTGCGCGCGCTGCACCCGCTTCTCGCAGCAGATCGCCGGGGACCCGTTCATCGACCTGCTGGAACGCGGCGCGCGCCCGCAGGTCGGCACCCGGGGAGACCAGACGCGACTCAAATAAATATCCAGGAGAACCCAACCAGAAATACCCGG
>NZ_JBHWIJ010000003.1:57062-73013 GCF_042732255.1 Kitasatospora sp. NPDC059803
GTGGGGGTTGGGGGTGGGGGGGTGGGGGGGGGGCCCCCCCCCCCCCTCCCCTCCCCCCCTCGGGGTGCCCCTTACACCCCACCGGCGCCCCGCGGCCCCCCCCCCCCCCCCCGGCACCGGGGACGACGAGCCGCTCGACTCGTACTTCTCCGGGAACACCATCCAGATCTGCCCGGTGGGCGCCCTGACGTCGGCGGCCTACCGTTTCCGCTCCCGCCCGTTCGACCTGGTCTCCTCGCCGAGCGTGTGCGAGCACTGCTCCGCGGGCTGCGCCCAGCGCACCGACCACCGGCGCGGCAAGGTGCTGCGCCGGCTGGCGGGCGAGGACCCGGCGGTCAACGAGGAGTGGAACTGCGACAAGGGCCGGTTCGCGTTCCGCTACGCCCAGCAGCGGGACCGGATCGCGACCCCGCTGGTGCGGGTGGACGGCGAGCTGGTGCCCGTCTCCTGGCCGGAGGCGCTGGCCCGGGCCGCCGAGGGACTGCGCGGCGTCCGCGCCGGGGTGCTGACCGGTGGCCGGGTGACCGTCGAGGACGCCTATGCGTACGGGAAGTTCGCGCGGGTGGTGCTCGGCACCAACGACGTGGACTTCCGGGCCCGCCCGCACAGCGGAGAGGAGGCGGACTTCCTGGCCGCCGCCGTCGCCGGGCGCGGGGTGGACGTGGACGGCGAGGGCCTCACCTACGAGCAGCTGGAGCAGGCTCCGGCGGTGCTGCTGGCGGGCTTCGAGCCGGAGGAGGAGTCGCCGATCGTCTTCCTGCGGCTGCGCAAGGCGAGCCGCGACCGGGGCCTGAAGGTGTACTCGGTGGCGGCGTTCGCCTCCCGGGGCCTGGCCAAGCTGCGTGGCGCGCTGCTGCCGGCGGCCCCGGGCACGGAGGCGGAGTGGTTCGCCGCGCTGGCCGCCGACGAGCCGCTGAACGACGAGGCCGGGCGGGCCGCCGAGCTGCTGCGCGGCCCGGGCGCGGTGATCCTGGTGGGCGAGCGGCTGGCCGCGGCCCCGGGCGCGCTGACGGCGGTGCTGCGGCTGGCGCACGCGACCGGCGCCCGGCTGGCGTGGGTGCCTCGCCGGGCGGGTGAGCGCGGTGCGGTCGAGGCGGGCCTGCTGCCGGGGCTGCTGCCCGGCGGCCGTCCGGTGGCGGCTCCGGCCGCCCGGGCGGAGGCCGCCGGGGTGTGGGGGGTGGCGGAGCTGCCGTCCGGGCCGGGCCGGGACACCGAGCAGATCCTGACGGCCGCGGCGCACGGTGAGCTGGACGCGCTGCTGGTCGGCGGCGTCGACCCGGACGACCTGCCGGATCCGGCGCTGGCCGACGCGGCGCTGGCGGCGGTGCCGTTCGTGGTGTCGCTGGAGCTGCGGCCCTCCGCGGTGACGGCGCGCGCGGACGTGGTGCTGCCGGTGGCGGCGGTGGCGGAGAAGGCCGGTGCCTTCCTGGACTGGGAGGGCCGGCTGCGGATGTTCGAGGCGGCGCTCAAGCCCGATCAGCAGATGGGCCGCCATCTGTACCCGGACCTGCGGGTGCTGACCATGCTGGCGGAGGCGCTGGGCCACCGCTTGGGTCTGCCGGACGTCCGGGCGGCCCGGCTGGAGCTGGACCACTTCACCCCGTGGGCGGGTGACCGGTCCGCGGACCCGGCCGCGCACCCCGGCGTGCTGCCCCGCCCGGCCACCGGCCAGGCGGTGCTGGCGGGTTGGCGCCAGCTGCTGGACAACGGCACGTTGCAGCAGGGCGATCCGCACCTGGCGGGCACCCGGCACCGGGCGGTGGCCCGGGTCTCGCCGGCCACCGCGAAGGAGATCGGCGCGAAGGACACCGGCGCCGAGGCGGGCGGGGCGCTGCGGCTGACCGGCCCGGCCGGCTCGCTGACCCTGCCGCTGGAGGTCACCGACTCGATCCCGGACCGCACGGTCTGGATCCCGCTCAACTCCACGCCGGGCGGTGCCCACCGCGCGCTCGGCACCACCGTCGGCCATCTGGTCACGATCGCCGTGGCCGCCCCCGAGCCGGCCGTCCGGGCCGAGGCCGCGGCGGGCGACGCGGGCACTGAAGGGGAGGAGCGATGACTCCGCAGCCGTACGAGACGCTCCACTTCTTCGGGCAGGACCCGTGGTGGATGGTGCTGCTGAAGGCGGTGTTCTGCTTCGGCTTCCTGGTCCTGACGGTGCTGATCGCGATCGTCTGGGAGCGCAAGGTGGTGGCCTGGATGCAGCTGCGCATCGGGCCGAACCGGCACGGGCCGTGGGGGATGCTGCAGTCCCTGGCGGACGGCGTGAAGCTGGCGCTCAAGGAAGACCTGGTGGTCAAGGGCGCGGACAAGGTGGTCTACATCCTGGCCCCGATCGTCTGCGCCGTCCCGGCGTTCATGGCCTTCGCGGTGATCCCGTTCGGGCCGGCCGGCAACGAGGTGTCGATCTTCGGCACCCGGACGGCGATGCAGCTGACCGACTTCCCGGTGGCGCTGCTGTACATCCTGGCGACGGCCTCGATCGGCATCTACGGCATCGTGCTGGCCGGCTGGTCGTCCGGTTCGACGTACCCGCTGCTGGGCGGGCTGCGCTCGGCCGCGCAGATGGTCAGCTACGAGATCGCGATGGGTCTGTCCTTCGCGGCGGTGTTCATCTACTCGGGGTCGATGTCGACCTCGGAGATCGTGGCGCACCAGCAGCCGACCTGGTTCGCGGCGCTGCTGCCGGTGTCGTTCATCGTGTACATCATCGCGATGGTGGGTGAGACCAACCGGGCGCCGTTCGACCTCCCGGAGGCCGAGGGCGAGCTGGTCGGCGGCTTCAACACCGAGTACTCCTCGCTGAAGTTCGCGATGTTCATGCTGGCCGAGTACGTCAACATGGTGACCGTCTCGGCGGTGGCCTCCACCCTGTTCCTGGGCGGCTGGCGGGCCCCGTGGCCGGTGTCGACCTTCTGGGAGGGCGCCAACCACGGCTGGTGGCCGATGCTGTGGATCACGCTGAAGATCCAGCTGCTGCTGTTCTTCTTCATCTGGCTGCGCGGCACGCTGCCCCGGTTCCGCTACGACCAGTTCATGAAGCTGGGCTGGAAGGTGCTGATCCCGGTCTCGCTGGTGTGGCTGGTGCTGATCGCGAGCGTGCGGGCGCTGCGCAACGAGGGCTACGGCTTCGGCGAGGTGGTGCTGTACGTCGGCGCGCCGGTCGGGGCGATCCTGCTGCTCGCCCTGCTGCGGGACTTCCTGAAGAAGGAACCCGAGCCCGAACCAACCCTGCCGAAGGGGGAGTTCGACCCGATGGCGGGCGGCTACCCGGTGCCCCCGCTGCCCGGGCAGGAGCTCCCGCCGGTGCCGCGCCGGCGCAGCCGGGCCCCGAAGCAACTCCAGGAAGCCCTCAACGGGGCCGACCATACCGAAGGGAGCTGAACCGAGATGTCGTCCGACCAGACGGAACGGGCCGAACGGCCCGACAAGCCGTCGATCCTCGGCCCGGCCGCCGGCTTCGGCGTGACCTTCAAGGCCATGTTCAAGAAGCGGCTCACCGAGCAGTACCCGGAGCAGAAGAAGCCCACCGCTCCGCGCTTCCACGGCCGCCACCAGCTGAACCGGCACCCGGACGGCCTGGAGAAGTGCATCGGCTGCGAGCTGTGCGCGTGGGCCTGTCCGGCCGACGCCATCTACGTGGAGGGCGCGGACAACCGGGAGGAGGAGCGCTACTCGCCGGGCGAGCGCTACGGCGCGGTCTACCAGATCAACTACGCCCGCTGCATCCTGTGCGGGCTGTGCATCGAGGCCTGTCCGACCCGCGCGCTCACCATGACCAACGAGTACGAGCTGGCCGACTCCTCGCGCCGGGACCTGATCTTCACCAAGGAGCAGCTGCTGGTCGGCCTGTCCGAGGGCATGGTGGACTCCCCGCACTCGATCTTCCCGGGCGCCGACGAGGGCGCGTACTACCGGGGCGAGATCACCGCGGCGGCGCCCGGGACGGTCCAGCAGGAGCGCACCGACCGGGAGCGGGAGGTCCAGCAGTGACCTCCCTCAACCTGGCCGCGACCGGGACGACCTCCGTCGGGGAGGCCGTCCAGTTCTGGGTGCTCGCGGTGCTCGCGGTCGGCGGCGCGCTCGGTATGGTGCTGATGCGCAAGGCCGTGCACAGCGCGCTGTGCCTGGCGGCCACGATGATGGCGCTGGCGGTCTGTTACATGGCGCAGGGCGCGGTGTTCCTGGGCGTGGTGCAGATCGTCGTGTACACCGGCGCGATCATGATGCTGTTCCTGTTCGTGGTGATGCTGGTCGGCGTCACCAGCGAGGACTCCCTGAAGGAGCAGCTGAAGGGCCAGCGGGTCGCCGCGGTGCTGTGCGGGCTGGGCTTCGGCGTGCTGCTGATCGCCGGGATCGCCAACGCGCGGCTGGACCACTTCACCGGCCTGTCCGAGGCGAACGCCGAGGGCAATGTACCGGGCCTGGCCCGGCTGATCTTCACCCGGTACGTGTGGGCGTTCGAGGTCACCGGCGCGCTGCTGATCACCGCGGCGATCGGTGCGATGGTGCTGACCCACCGCGAGCACGTGAAGGCGCCGAAGACGCAGCGCGAGCTGGCCGCCCAGCGGGTCGTGGACAACCTCCAGCTGCCGCCGCTGCCGGCGCCGGGCGTGTACGCGCGGCACAACGCGGTGGACGTTCCGGCGCTGCTGCCGGACGGCACGATCGCCGAGGACTCGGTGATGGCGACGCTGCGCGAGCGCGGCCAGGTCCGGGACGTCAGTCAGGAGATGCTGCGGCGGATGGCCGAGCTGGAGAACACCACGGCGGACTGGCTGGGCCGGCCGTCGTCCGAGCGGCCGGCGGTCTCCGGACCGCGCAAGTCGCTGGAGCCGGTGCCGGCGTCGGTGAACGGCAAGGACGGCAACGGCGGTCCGAACGGTCCGAACGGTCTGAACGTCAACGGCGGTCTGAATGCCAACGGCGGTCTGAACGCCAAGGACGGCCTTAACGGCAAGGACGGCCTGAACGGCCGCGCCGACGAGGGGGGAGCGGAGTGAACCCGGTCAACTACCTGTACCTCGCGGCCCTGTTGTTCACCATCGGCGCGGCCGGAGTGCTGATCCGGCGCAACGCGATCGTGCTGTTCATGTGCGTGGAGCTGATGCTGAACGCCTCGAACCTCGCCCTGGTGACCTTCTCCAGGCTGCACGGCACCCTGGACGGTCAGATCATCGCGTTCTTCACGATGGTGGTCGCGGCGGCCGAGGTCGTGGTCGGCCTCGCCATCATCGTCTCCATCTTCCGGACCAGGCACTCCGCTTCGGTCGACGACAGCAATCTGATGAAGCTGTAGGCGGAGGGCCTCGGTGAACTCTCTCATTCCGCTGCTGGTGGCGGCCCCGCTGGCCGGCGCCGCCCTGCTCCTGCTCGGCGGCCGCGCGCTGGACCGCTTCGGCCACTGGCTGGCCACCGCCCTCGCGGCGCTCTCGTTCGGCTTCGGCCTGGCGCTGTTCTGGGACATGCTGGGCCGCGAGGCCGAGCACCGGGCCGTCACCCAACACCTGTTCAGCTGGATCCCGGTGAACGGGTTCCAGGCCGACATGTCGTTCCGGCTCGACCAGTTGTCGATGACCTTCGTCCTGCTGATCACCGGTGTCGGCACGCTGATCCACCTGTACTCGGTGGGCTACATGGCGCACGACGAGCGCCGGCGCCGCTTCTTCGCGTACCTGAACCTGTTCCTGGCCGCCATGCTGCTGCTGGTGGTCGCCGACAACTACCTGCTGCTGTACTTCGGTTGGGAGGGCGTGGGCCTCGCCTCGTACCTGCTGATCGGTTTCTGGCAGCACAAGCCGAGCGCGGCGACGGCGGCGAAGAAGGCGTTCATCGTCAACCGGGTCGGTGACCTGGGCCTGTCGATCGCGATCATGCTGATGTTCACCGAGTTCGGCTCCTTCGCCTTCCAACCGGTCTTCGGTGGGGCGGCGCAGGCGAGCGAGGGCAAGCTGACGGCGATCGGCCTGATGCTGCTGCTGGCGGCCTGCGGCAAGTCGGCGCAGGTGCCGCTGCAGTCCTGGCTGGGCGACGCGATGGAGGGCCCGACCCCGGTGTCGGCGCTGATCCACGCGGCCACCATGGTGACCGCCGGCGTCTACCTGATCACCCGCTCGTCGGCGATCTTCGACCTGGCGCCGGACGCGCAGACCGCCGTGGTGGTGGTCGGCGCGGTCACGCTGCTGTTCGGTGCGATCGTCGGTTGCGCGAAGGACGACATCAAGAAGGCGCTGGCCGGGTCGACGATGTCGCAGATCGGCTACATGGTGCTGGCGGCCGGGCTCGGCCCGATCGGCTACGCCTTCGCGATCATGCACCTGGTGACGCACGGCTTCTTCAAGGCCGGGCTGTTCCTCGGCGCCGGGTCGGTCATGCACGGCATGAACGACGAGGTGAACATGCGTCACTACGGCGGCCTACGCAAGTTCATGCCGGTCACCTTCGTCACCTTCGGCCTCGGCTACCTGGCGATCATCGGCTTCCCCGGTCTGTCCGGCTTCTTCTCCAAGGACAAGATCATCGAGGCGGCCTTCGCCAAGGGCGGCACCGAGGGCTGGATCCTCGGCCTGTGCGCGCTGACCGGCGCCGCCGTCACCGCGTTCTACATGACCCGGGTGATGCTGCTGACCTTCTTCGGAGAGAAGCGCTGGCAGCCGGACGCCGACGGCAACGCCCCGCACCCGCACGAGTCCCCGAAGACCATGACCATCCCGATGGTCCTGCTGGCCTTCGGCTCGGTCTTCGCGGGCGGGCTGTTCGCCTTCAACGACTCGTTCCTGACCTGGCTGGAGCCCGTCACCGGACACTCCGAGGGCAACTCGCCGCTCGCCCCGCTGGTGGTCACCGTGCTCACCACGGCCTGCATGCTGGCCGGCGTCCTCGTCTCGTACCTGATGTACGGGCGCTCCGCCGTCCCCGTGGTGGCGCCGGTCGGCTCCCCGCTCACCCGGGCCGCCCGCCGCGACCTGCTCCAGGACGACTTCAACCACGCCGTCCTGGTCCGCCCGGGCTCGGCGCTCACCGCGACGCTGGTCTACTTCGACAGCCGCGGCCTGGACGGCTTCGTCAACGGCCTGGCCGCCACCATCGGCGGGGTGTCCAGTCGGCTGCGGCGGATCCAGAACGGCTTCGTCCGCTCGTACGCGCTCTCCATGTTCGGCGGCACGCTGGTGCTGGTCGCCACGACTCTCCTGATGAGGTCCGTCTGATGACTCGCGCAGATTCCACGTGGGGGGTGCGGCCATGAGCGCGTTGTTGACCGCCACCTGTGCCGTCCCGGCGGCCGGCGCGGTGCTGACCGCCGCGCTGCCCGCCGGGTCGACCGAGCGCCGCCGCTCGACCACCAAGGCCGTCGCCCTGGGCGTCTCGGCCGTCACCCTGGTGCTGGCCGCCGTGGTGGCGACCCGCTTCGACCCGCACGGCGACCGCTACCAGCTGACCGAGTCGTACAGCTGGATCCGCTCCTTCGGCATCACCTTCTCGCTCGGCGTGGACGGCATCGGCGCTGTCCTCGCCCTGCTCACCGCCGTCCTGGTGCCGGTGGTGATGCTGGCCTCCTGGCACGACGCCGACCCGGGGCCGGCCGGCCCCGACGGCACCTTCGCCCCCGACACTTTTGAGGGCAGGCGCCGCACCCAGGGCTTCTTCGCCCTGATCCTGGCGGTGGAGGCGATGGTGGTCGTCTCCTTCTACGCCACCGACGTCTTCCTCTTCTACGTGTTCTTCGAAGCCATGCTGATCCCGATGTACTTCCTGATCGGCGGCTTCGGCGACCGGGCCGGCGGCCCCGACGCGGCGCGCCAGCGCTCGTACGCGGCCGTGAAGTTCCTGCTCTACAACCTGCTCGGCGGCCTGGTGATGCTGGCCGCCGTGATCGGCCTGTACGTGATCGCGCAGGACCAGGGCTTCGGCACCTTCGACCTCCAGACCCTCACCTCGGCGATCGCCGACGGCAAGCTGCAGCTGTCCGGCACCGCCGAGAAGGCGCTGTTCCTGGGCTTCTTTTTCGCCTTCGCGGTGAAGGCCCCGCTGTGGCCGCTGCACACCTGGCTGCCGAACGCGATGGGCGAGGCCACCGCCGGCACCGCCGTGCTGATCACCGCCGTGGTGGACAAGGTCGGCACCTTCGCGATGCTGCGCTTCTGCCTCGGGCTGTTCCCGCACGCCTCGAAGACCTTCGCCCCGGCGATCCTGGTCCTGTCGGTGATCGGGATCATCTACGGCGCGCTGCTGGCGGTCGGCCAGAAGGACATCAAGCGGCTGGTCGCCTACGCGTCGATCTCGCACTTCGGCTTCATCATCATGGGCATCTTCGCGCTGACCAGCCAGGGCCAGAGCGGCGCCACCCTCTACATGGTCAACCACGGCATCTCCACCGCCGCGTGGATGCTGGTGGCGGGCTTCCTGATCTCCCGTCGCGGTTCGCGGCTGATCGCCGACTACGGCGGGGTGCAGAAGGTCGCGCCGGTGCTCGCCGGGACGTTCCTGGTCGGCGGTCTGGCGACCCTGTCGCTGCCCGGGCTGGCCCCGTTCGTCAGTGAGTTCCTGGTGCTGGTGGGCACGTTCACCCGCTATCCGGCGATCGGCATCGTGGCGACCTTCGGCATCGTGCTGGCCGCGCTGTACGCCCTGCTGCTGTACCAGCGCACCATGACCGGCCCGGTGAAGGCCGGCGTCGGCGGGATGCCCGACCTCAAGGTCCGCGAACTGGCCGTGGTCGCCCCGCTGGTGGCGCTGACCATCCTGCTCGGCGTCTACCCCAAGCCGCTCACCGACCTGGTCAACCCCTCGGTGAACGCGACGCTCTCGCAGGTCCACGAGACCGACCCGGCGCCGGCCCACCCGGTCGCCGCCACCTCAGGAGGTGAGCAGAAGTGAGCACCACCGGCATGCTCGCCGCCGCCGGCGGCAACACCGCCAGCATCCCGGCGCCGCACCTGGAGTACGGCCAGCTCTCCCCGATGCTGGTGGTGTTCGGCGCCGCCGTGGCCGGCATCCTGGTGGAGGCCTTCGTGCCCCGCCGGTACCGGCACTGGACGCAGGTGTCGCTCGCCCTGGCCGGGCTGATCGGCTCCTTCGTCGCCGTGGTGGTGCTGGCCTCCCAGGGCTTCGGCTCCACCCGGGTCGACCTGCTGGCCATGGAGTCGGTCGCGCTGGACGGCCCGGCGCTGTTCCTGCAAGGCGTGATCCTGCTGGTCGCCGTCGTCGCGGTGCTCACCTACGCCGAACGGAAGCTGGAGCCCACGGTGGGCGGCCTGCCCGCCGACGCCTTCGCGGCCCAGGCCGCCGCCACCCCCGGCGGCGAGCAGGAGCGGGCCGCGGTCCGGGCGGGCTTCGCCACCAGCGAGGTCTTCCCGCTCACCATGTTCGCGGTCGGCGGGATGCTGCTGTTCCCCGCGGCCAACGACCTGCTGACGATGTTCGTGGCGCTGGAGGTCTTCTCCCTCCCGCTGTACCTGCTCTGCGCGCTGGCCCGGCGCCGCCGGCTGCTCTCCCAGGAGGCGGCCGTCAAGTACTTCCTGCTGGGCGCCTTCGCCTCGGCGTTCTTCCTGTTCGGCACCGCGCTGCTGTACGGCTACGCGGGCAGCGTGAAGCTCGGCGACATCTCGGACGTGATCTCCGGCAAGGCGATGACCACCCCGGCGCAGCTGAGCAGCACCCAGAGTGACGCGCTGCTGCTGATCGGCCTGGCGATGCTCGCGGTCGGCCTGCTGTTCAAGGTCGGCGCGGTGCCGTTCCACTCCTGGACCCCGGACGTGTACCAGGGCGCGCCGACCCCGGTGACCGGTTTCATGGCGGCGGCGACGAAGGTCGCGGCCTTCGGGGCGTTCCTGCGGCTGTTCTACGTGGCCTTCCCGGGCCTGCGGCTGGACTGGCGGCCGGTGCTGTGGGGGGTGGCGATCCTCACCATGGTGGTGGGCGCGGTGCTGGCGGTCACCCAGCAGGACGTCAAGCGGCTGTTGGCGTACTCCTCGATCGCGCACGCCGGGTTCATCCTCACGGGCGTGATCGCCACCAACAAGCAGGGCCTGTCCTCGGTGCTGTTCTACCTGCTGTCGTACTCCTTCGTGACGCTCGGCGCGTTCGCCGTGGTCACCCTGGTGCGCGACTCCAAGGGCGAGGCGACCCACCTGTCCAGCTGGGCCGGGCTGGGCCGGCGCTCGCCGCTGGTGGCGGCGGTGTTCGCGCTGTTCCTGCTGGCCTTCGCCGGGATCCCGCTGACCTCCGGGTTCACCGGGAAGTTCGCGGTGTTCCAGGCGGCGGCGGCCGGCGGGGCGACGCCGCTGGTGATCGTGGGTGTGCTGAGCTCGGCGGTGGCCGCGTTCTTCTACATCCGGGTCATCGTGCTGATGTTCTTCTCCGACCCGAAGCCGGGCGGCCCGACGGTGGCGATCCCGAGCGCCTTCACGGCGACCGCGATCGGGGTGGGGGTGCTGGTCACGCTGGGTCTCGGCCTGCTGCCGCAGTACTTCCTGGACCTGGCGTCGAAGGCCGCGCTGTTCGTCCGCTGACCGCTGCCGGGGCGGCGCCGCCGCCCCGGGCCCGTCCGGGCCGCGCCCTCGGCGCGCGGTCCGGACGCGCGTTTGCCGCCGGCCTGCCGGCGCAGGGGCTCCGGCCCGTGTTTTCCAGCTGAATTCGCCCCCACCGCAGTACTGCCCCCACAGCCGCCCTGACCAGGGCATCCGGCCCGATCATGACAGGATCCGCACGCCCGTGCAGTGATCCACTCGTGACCGGATACCCTGCCTGTATGGCCAGCGGCGGCACTCAGGGACCAGGCCGCTAGATCGACCAGGGACAGAGGAGTGGTCTTCGTGACCGTCGTGGGACCCTTCGGGCTCAGCGTGCAGGACCGCGACCTGACCCGGGACGTTCAGGCCGGACTGGACGCGGTGGAGACGGCTCTCGCCGAGGCCGTCAAGAGCGACGTCCCGTTCATCACCATCACCGCCAGTCACCTCATCGAGGCCGGCGGCAAGCGCTTCCGCCCGCTGCTGCTGCTGCTGGCGGCGCAGTTCGGCGACCCGGGGGCGCCCGGGGTGGTGCCGGCCGCCGTCGTCGTCGAGCTCACCCACCTGGCGACCCTGTACCACGACGACGTCATGGACGAGGCCCCGGTGCGCCGCGGCGCCCCCAGCGCCAACTCCCGCTGGGACAACTCGGTGGCCATCCTCACCGGCGACTTCCTGTTCTCCCGCGCCTCCCAGGTGCTCGCCGACCTCGGCCCCGAGGCGGTGCGGATGCAGGCCGACGCCTTCGAGCGGCTGGTCACCGGCCAGATCCTGGAGACCCGCGGCCCCGGCCCGGACGGCGACCCGCTGCTGCACTACCTCGACGTGCTGGCCGGCAAGACCGGTTCGCTGATCGCGGTCTCCTGCCGGATAGGAGCACTGATGGCCGGCGCCGAGTCGTGGATGGTGGACACCCTCAGCGAGTTCGGCGAGCGGATCGGCATCGCCTTCCAGCTGGCCGACGACGTGCTGGACATCGCCAGCGACGGCCAGGAGTCCGGCAAGACCCCCGGCACCGACCTGCGCGAGGGCGTGCCGACCCTGCCGACCCTGCTGCTGGAGCAGATGCCGGCCGACCCCGCCGACCCGGCCGACACCCGGCTGCGCGAACTGCTCACCCTGGACCTCGCCGACGACGAACTGCACGCCGAGGCGCTGCGGCTGCTGCGCCGCCACCCCGCGCTGGAGCGCGCCCGCCGGGAGACGCTGCGCCAGGCCGAGGACGCCCGGGCGCTGCTCGCCCCGCTGCCGGACTGCGCGGCGAAGGCGGCCCTGGAGGGGCTCTGCGACGCGGTGGCGATCCGGACCATGTGACCGGGGCGCGGCGGGCGGTGGCCCCCGGACGGCGGATCCGCGGACGGCGGGTCGGGTGTTTGCCCGGATGGGGGAGACTGGCCTCTGTCAGCTCAGCCCTGCCGGGAAGGTCACCATGCGCCGTGTCGTCATAGCCGAGGACTCCGTACTGCTGCGGGAGGGCCTGACCCGGCTGCTCACCGACCGGGGCCTGGAGGTCGTGGCGGGTGTCGGGGACGGCGCCGCGCTGGTGAAGACCATCCACGACCTGGCCGCGGCCGGGCAGCTGCCGGACGTCGTGGTCTCCGACGTGCGGATGCCGCCGAGCCACACCGACGAGGGCCTGCGCGCCTGCGTCGAGCTGCGCGGCCGCTACCCGGAGCTGAACGTGCTGGTGCTGTCGCAGTTCGTGGAGGAGCGGTACGCCTCCGAGCTGCTGGCGGGTTCGACCCGGGGCGTCGGCTACCTGCTGAAGGACCGGGTCGCGGAGGTGCGCGAGTTCGCGGACGCGGTGGTCCGGGTCGCCGACGGCGGCACCGCGCTGGACCCGGAGGTGGTGCAGCAACTCCTCAGCCGCAGCCGCAAGGGCGATGTGCTGGCCAACCTCACCCCGCGCGAGCGGGAGGTGCTCGGGCTGATGGCGGAGGGCCGCACCAACAGCGCGGTGGCCAAGCAGCTGGTGGTCTCGGACGGCGCGGTGGAGAAGCACGTCAGCAACATCTTCCTGAAGCTGGGCCTGGCGCAGAGCCCGGAGGACCACCGCCGGGTGCTGGCGGTGCTCACCTACCTCAACTCGTAGCCGGCCGGGCGGCTCGGAGGCAGGGGCCGGGGGAGCGGTCGTCGGACGCGGAATGATCTCCGGCGGTCGGACGTTGTACCCCGTGTGCGGTTCGGGCGCGGGCCGGTGTTTTCCCGCCGCACGTGGGAGTTCCGTCCGGGATCAAGTGCCCGCGCATAGGATGCGGGAGGTGCACCAAGCGGACGGGGCACGGGGCCGCGCCCGCGGTGGTGTGCCCTCGAGGAGGTCCGCGGCAGTGACCAGTCAGGTCGATCAGTCAGAGGCAGTGGACGGCTCGGACGGCGACGGTGGTCGTTCCGGGAGTGGTGACGGACGCCCCGGTGCGGCCGTGCCCGCCGATCCAACGGCCCCGGGAGGTTCGCCGCCGAGGCATGGCAAGCCGATTCGCCGACTCGACCGGGTGATCATCCGTTTCGCCGGCGACTCGGGTGACGGCATGCAGCTCACCGGTGACCGGTTCACCTCGGAGACGGCGTCGTTCGGCAACGACCTCTCCACGCTGCCGAACTTCCCGGCCGAGATCCGGGCGCCCGCCGGGACGCTGCCGGGCGTGTCGAGCTTCCAACTGCACTTCGCGGACCACGACATCCTCACCCCGGGGGACGCGCCGAACGTGCTGGTGGCGATGAACCCGGCGGCGCTGAAGGCGAACCTGGAGGACCTGCCGCGCGGCGCGCAGATCATCGTCAACACGGACGAGTTCACCAAGCGCGCGCTGGCGAAGGTCGGTTACGCGGCGGATCCGCTGGCCGACGGCTCGCTGGAGGGCTACCACCTGCACAAGGTGCCGCTGACGACGCTGACCCTGGAGGCGTTGAAGGACAGCGGGCTGGCGCGCAAGGACGCCGAGCGGGCCAAGAACATGTTCGCGCTGGGGCTGCTGTCCTGGATGTACCACCGCCCCACCCACGGGACGGAGACCTTCCTGCGCAGCAAGTTCGCGAAGAAGCCGCAGATCGCCGAGGCGAACATCAGCGCGTTCAAGGCGGGTTGGAACTTCGGCGAGACCACGGAGACCTTCGCGGTCTCCTACGAGGTGCCGCCGGCCAGGCTCCCGGCCGGGCGCTACCGCAACATCTCGGGGAACCTGGCGCTCTCCTACGGCCTGATCGCCGCCGCGCAGCGCTCCGGGCTGCCGCTGTACCTGGGCTCGTACCCGATCACGCCGGCCTCGGACATCCTGCACGAGCTGAGCCGGCACAAGAACTTCGGGGTCCGCACCTTCCAGGCCGAGGACGAGATCGCCGGGATCGGCGCCGCGCTCGGCGCGTCCTTCGGCGGCGCGCTCGGCGTGACGACGACCTCGGGCCCCGGGGTGGCGCTGAAGAGCGAGACGATCGGCCTGGCGGTGTCGCTGGAACTGCCGCTGCTGGTCGTGGACATTCAGCGCGGCGGCCCCTCCACCGGCCTGCCGACCAAGACGGAGCAGGCGGACCTGCTGCAGGCGATGTTCGGGCGCAACGGCGAGGCGCCGGTGCCGATCGTCGCCCCGGCGACGCCGGCCGAGTGCTTCGACGCGGCGCTGGAGGCGGCGCGGATCGCGGTGACGTACCGGACGCCGGTGTTCCTGCTCTCGGACGGCTACCTGGCGAACGGCTCGGAGCCGTGGCGGATCCCGGAGGTGGACGAACTCCCGCTGATCAGCCCGGACTTCGCGACCGGTCCGAACCGCGAGGACGGCTCGTTCTGGCCCTACCTGCGGGATCCGAAGACCCTGGCCAGGCCGTGGGCGCTGCCCGGCACGCCGGGGCTGGAGCACCGGATCGGCGGGATCGAGAAGCAGGACGGGACGGGGAACATCTCCTACGACCCGGCGAACCACGACTTCATGGTCCGCACCCGGCAGGCGAAGATCGATGGGATCGCCGTCCCCGACGTGGAGGTCGACGACCCGAGCGGCGAGGCGCGGGTGCTGGTGCTCGGCTGGGGTTCGACGTACGGGCCGATCACCGCAGCCGTGCGGCGGGTGCGGGCGGACGGCGGGGAGGTCGCCCAGGCGCACCTGCGCCACCTGAACCCCTTCCCGGCCAACCTGGGTGCGGTGCTCAGGAGTTACGAGAAGGTCGTCGTGCCGGAGATGAACCTCGGCCAGCTCGCGCTGCTGTTGCGGGCGAAGTACCTGGTGGACGCGGAGTCCTACAACCAGGTGCGTGGACTGCCGTTCAAGGCGGCACAGTTGGCGGACGTGCTGTCGGCGGCGATCGGCACCCTGGACGAGGAGGACCACCGATGAGCGAGAACGGCTTCCCCTCCCTGCGCCTGGTGCCCAAGGCCGAAGAACCGCAGAGCGCACGGGACTTCAAGACCGACCAGGAGGTGCGCTGGTGCCCCGGCTGCGGGGACTACGCCGTCCTGGCGGCGGTGCAGGGCTTCATGCCGGAGCTCGGCATCAAGCGCGAGAACACCGTGTTCGTCTCCGGGATCGGCTGTTCCTCGCGCTTCCCGTACTACATGAACACCTACGGGGTGCACTCGATCCACGGGCGCGCGCCGGCGATCGCGACCGGGCTGGCGTCCGCGCGGCAGGACCTGAGCGTGTGGGTGGTGACCGGGGACGGCGACGCGCTGTCCATCGGCGGCAACCACCTGATCCACGCGCTGCGGCGCAACGTCAATCTGAAGATCCTGCTGTTCAACAACCGGATCTACGGCCTGACCAAGGGCCAGTACTCGCCGACCAGCGAGCTGGGCAAGATCACCAAGTCGACGCCGATGGGCTCGCTGGACGCGCCGTTCAACCCGCTCTCGCTGGCGATCGGCGCCGAGGCGTCCTTCGTCGCCCGGACGATCGACTCGGACCGCCAGCACCTGCAGTCGGTGCTGCGGGCGGCGGCCGCGCACGAGGGCACCGCGCTGGTGGAGATCTACCAGAACTGCAACATCTTCAACGACGGCGCGTTCGAGGCCTTGAAGCAGCCCGGCACCCGGGACGAGGCGCTGATCCGGCTGGAGCATGGCCAGCCGATCCGCTTCGGCGCGGACCTGGCCGGCGGCGTGTTCCGCGGCCCGGACGGCGAGCTGTTCACCGCCCCGGTGACGGCGGACAACGAGGCGCGGGTGCTGGTCCACGACGCGCACGCGGCCAACCCGACGGCGGCCTTCGCGCTGTCCCGGATCGCCGACGCCGACACCCTGCACCACACCCCGATCGGTGTCCTGCGCGATGTGCGGCGGCCTGTCTACGACGAGCTGATGGCGGGGCAGTTGGCGGCCGCGCAGGCCGATCGCGGGCCGGGCGACCTGGCCGCGCTGCTGGCGGGCGGCGACACCTGGACGGTGGACTGACCGGTCCGGCCTGGTCCGGCCTGGTCCGGTCACCGCGGCGCCCCCTCGGCCATCGGCCGAGGG
>NZ_JBHWIJ010000004.1:0-43779 GCF_042732255.1 Kitasatospora sp. NPDC059803
AGGTGCCCCGGGCCCACGGCGTTCCGGCAGCGTCCGGAGGCCGGGCGGGCGAGCGCGGGGCGGCTCCCGCGCAGCGCCGTTTCCCCCGCGCGCATGCCTGTGACCTGCGCGTCAATCGGACATTGATTCACTTTTGATCGACTGTGAGCACCTTGGATGGGGCCGCTCCACCGGCTGGCCCCGCCCGCCCCACGACGTCGTGAAGAGAGTCCCATGCCGATCCATCTACTGCCTCAGCCGTCCCCCTCCGTGCCCGAGCAGGCGGGGTCCGGGGTCGACACCCGGGGCGCGGCCGTGCCCGTGCGGGCCGTCGGCGAGGAGCCGGTGACGGCCCGCTTCGCCGGACTGCGGCTGGTGCACGCCGCGCTGCGCCGGGACCTCGCCCGGCTGCCCAACGCCCTGCGGCTGCTCCAGCCCGGCGAGGACGACGCCGGCGAGGCGCTGCTGCGGCACTGGAGCTTCGTGACCGCGATGCTGACCTGCCACCACGAGCAGCAGGACAGCCGGATCTGGCCGATCGTGCGCCGCTTCGCCCCCGAGCTGCGGCTGCTGCTCAACTGGCTGGAGGCGGACCACCACAACCTCGACCACTCGTTCACCCGGGTCACCACGCTGGTGCGGATCGCCAGCCGGGACACCGGCAGCGCCTGGCCGGTGGCGTACGCGATGGAGGACCTGGCGGCCCGGCTGGAGACGCACCTGCGGATCGAGGAGCGCCAGTTGCTGCCCCGGATGGAGCGGGTGGTCCCGGAGGGCTCCCGGCTCGGCGGCCTGGGCGAGCTGATGGACCTGCTGCGCTCGGCGGACGGCCCGGGGACGGCGGACGCGCTGGCCTGGCTGCTGGAGGGCGTGGAACCGGCGCTGGTGGAGCGGCTGTTGGCCGAGTGCGACGACGACGTGGCCCGCAACTGGCCGCACTGGCAGGCCACCTACCAGCGCTGCATGGCGCCGCTGTGGGGCCCGGCCGGTGCGCTGGGCAGCGACCTGGGCGGTGTCGCCGACTGACCGCCGGTCCTTTTCGCGGCCCGTCGATCTACGCGCGTGGCATACCCCTAAGGCATATGCCGAGCCTTTCCGGAATCCGCTACCCGCAGTTCCAACTCCCCTCGCCCCCTAGGGGATTGGACCCATCACCCTCGGGGTTGCGGCTGTTCGGGCGCTCCGGGGCCGGCCAGGGGGTGCGTACCGCCGACGGCCGATGGCGGGGCGCGTCCGGGCGCCTACCGTCGACGCCATGACCACAGCGAGCACCCCGAACTCCCACCGAACCCCTGCCCGGCGCCGTTTCGGGCCCGCCCTCCACCGCCGGGCGCTCCTCGCCGCCGGCGCCGTCCTGGCCCTCGGCGCCGGACTGACCGCCTGCGACGGCGGTGTCGCGCTCTGCCTCGACGACGACAGCTGCGACGTCGTCGTCCGCACCGACGGCACCGACGCCTTCAAGGCCCTCCAGGTCTTCGGCGGCGACCGCACCGTGAAGATGACGGTCGGCCACATCACCGACAGCACGGTCGAGGTGGCGGTCGGCGACGAACGGAAGACCGTCGGCAAGGACACCGAGACCGCCGTCGGCACGGCGAAGGTCACCCTGCGCAAGGCGGACAAGGGCGACCGCTACGCCGAACTGCACGTCACCCACGGCTGACATCGCCGGCCCGCCCGCCCGACGCCTCCCCGGCGCCTCCCCGACGCCCGCTCAGGCCGTACCGACCGGCCGGGGGTGCGGCTCAGTCGGAGGCGAGCCGGAACTCCAGGTTCCCGAACCGGACCTGGTCGCCCGGCCGGACCCGCACCCCGCCCGCGATCCGGCGCCCGTTCACGTGCGTGCCGTTGGTCGAGCCCAGGTCGTACAGCACCCAGCCGCCGCCCTCGCGCCGCAGTTCGGCGTGCCGTCGGGAGACCGAGGCGTCGTGCAGCCGCAGCCCCGAGCCGGGAAACCGACCGATCGTCAACTGCCCTGCCCCGGTCTCCGGCAGGCTCAGCCCGGGCAGCCGTTCGGTGCGCCAGGCCCGGCGCAGCCGGTCCCCGAACGCGGAGACCCGGCCGACCGTCCGCAGCAGGAAGCGCTCGACCGGGTTCCCGGTCGGCAGCCCGGTCATCGCCTCGTCCAACTCGCCCCGGCTGGTGGCGTGCAGGACGATCTCCATCCGGCCGAGGAAGGTGTCGTGCGACAGCCGTCCGCTGCCCGCTCCGTCCTTGAGCACCCCGAGCGCCTGGTCCCGTTCGGCGTCCGAGGGGCGGACCGCGCCGGAGGGCCGGACGGCGCCGGTGCGGAACTCAGGAGAGGTCATGGCCCGATTGTCGGCTCGGCCGGCTCGGACTGTCCAGATCACGCCGGGTGCCGGCGCACGGTGAGTACGTCACTGCACTCCAGACGCCCGGTGCGCCACCGCGGTTCCGGGCGGCCGGGTGCCTGGGTGCCGGGGCGGGCAGAGCGGGGGGGCAGGGGGTCAGCCCTTCCGGGCGGCCGCCAGGATCTTCTCGATGGTGTGCAGGAACCGGGAGGTGACCGCACCCCGGTAGGCCTTGCCGAACAGTTCCCCGGTGACCCACTTGCCGTCCCGCAGGTGGACCACCACGTACGCGGCGCCCGGGTCGGCGCCGACCACCTCGTGGTCGCCCTTCGGCGAGAGGCGGGGGACGGCGAGGTCGGCGGGCAGCGGCTCGGAGAGGAAGGCCACGACCAGCCGGACGTTGGGCGTCACCTCGACGCCCTTGAACGGCTCGGCGGCCAGCAGCGCGGCCACCTCGTCGACCGTCCGCAGCAGCGCGGGCACCGGGTAGCCGAGGGACCGCTCCAGGTGCTCCTCGATGCGCCGGGTGAGGGCGGCGCGGTCCGGCTCGTCGGTGGTGAAGAAGACGTTGCCGCTCTGGATGTAGGAGCGCACGCCCCCGAGCCCCAACTCGGCGAAGAGCGCCCGCAGCCGCTCCATCCGCACCGTCCGGCCGCCGACGTTGATCGCCCGCAGGAACGCGATGTACGTGGTCGTGGTGGTCACCCCGCCAGTCTGGCACCGGCCCCTGACACCCGGAGGTTGCCCCTGGCGCCCGGCGGTTGTCAGTGCCCGGTGCCAGACTGGCGCCATGGTCACCTGGCAGGATTTCGAGCAGCAGGCACCCGAGCTGGCCCCCCTCGTGCGGGCCCGGTTCGAAGCCGAGAAGCACCACGTCCTGGCGACGCTGCGCAAGGACGGTTCGCCCCGGGTGAGCGGTACGGAGGTCGGCTTCGTCGGCGCCGACCTGATGCTCGGGTCGATGTACGGCTCGGCCAAGGCGCGCGACCTCCAGCGGGACGCCCGCTTCGCGCTGCACGCCCACCCGGGGGACGAGACGATGGCCGGTGGCGACTCCAAGGTCTCCGGCCGCGCGGTCGAGATCACCGACGAGGCCGAACTGTCCGCCTACGCGGCCGATCTGCCCGAGCCGCCGCCGACCGCCTTCCACGCCTTCCGGCTGGACCTGGAGCAGGTGGTGCACACCGCCGTGGGGGAGGGCCACCTGTGGATCCTCAACTGGCACCCGGGCCGACCGGTGCAGCGGATCCAGCTGCACTGACCGGCCTCGGACGCCTCGGACGCCTCGGACGCCTCGGACACGTCGGAGGCTCCGGACGCGGCGCTGCTACGGCAGGACGGACTTGACCGCCTCGGGGGTCCGGGCCACGACGGCGTGGCCGTCGTCCGCGGTGATGATCGGGCGCTGGATCAGGATCGGGTGCTCGGCCATCGCCGCGATCCAGCGATCCCGGTCCGCCGGCTCCCGGGTCCACTTCCGCATCCCCAGGTCCTTGGCGACCTGCTCGTCGATGCGGGTGATGTCCCACGGCTCCAGGCCCAGCCGCTCCAGTACCTGCTCCAGCTCGGCCGAGGTCGGCGGGTCCTCCAGGTAGCGCCGCACGGTGTACTCGGCCCCGACGGCCTCCAGCGCGCCGAGCGCCGACCGACACTTGCCGCAGCGCGGGTTGATCCAGATCTCCATATCGGCAACCCTACCGAGCCGCCCGACGGCCGGGCGCCAACCCGCCCGGCCCGGCGCCCCCGCCGGACGCGCACCCGGGCCGACGCCGGGCGAGCCCCCGGCCCGGCCCGGTACCCCCGCCGGACGGGAACTCCGCTGCACCCTCCGGTGGTTCACGCAGCAGGAACGTGGCCTCTGGGAGGGGAGCACCGGATGGACGGCGCGGCGATCATCGAGGAACTGCTGACCAGCGAGGGCCGGGCCGACCCGTACCCGCTGTACGCGCGGGCACATGCGCTGGGCGCGGCGGTGCCCGCCGGGCCGGACACCTTCCTGGTGACCGGCCACACCGCGGCCGACAAGGTGCTGCGCACCCCCGCCTTCGCCGTCGCGACCGCCGACATGATGGCCGAGCTGACCCCGGAATTCGCCGAGCACCCGTCGATGGCGCTGTTCGGCCGCTCGATCCTGCAGCGCAACGCGCCCGACCACCCCCGGGTCCGCTCGCTGATCGCCTCGGTCTTCACCGCCCGTCGGGTGGCCGCGCTGCGCCCGGCGGTGGAGGCGGCGGTCGCCGGGCTGCTGGACGAGATGGCCGAGCAGGGCGCCGACGGCTCGCCGGTGGACTTCATGGACGCCTTCGCCTTCCGGCTGCCGGTCGGGGTGATCTGCGAACTGCTCGGCGTCCCCGAGCGGGACCGCTACCGCTTCCGCGACCTCGCCTCCGACCTCACCGTCGCCCTGGAGTTCATCGACGACCGCTCCGAGCTCACCAAGGCTGACCAGGCCGCCGACGAACTGGCCGGCTACTTCACCGAGCTGGCCGCCGAGCGCCTCGCCCGCCCGCAGGACGACCTGGTCACCGACCTGGCCCGGATCGCCGCCGACGACCCGGAGCGGCTGCCCGCCCGGGAGCTGCTGGCCAATCTGGTGCTGCTGCTGGTGGCCGGCTTCGAGACCACCACCAACCTGCTCGGCAACGGCTTGGCCCTGCTGTTCCGCCACCCGGAGGCGGCCGCCGGGCTGCGCAGCGGCGCGATCACCCCGGCGGGCTTCACCGACGAGGTGCTGCGCTTCGACTCCCCGGTCCAGCTCACCTCCCGGGTGGCGCTGGCCGAGGGGCTGGCCGTCGACGGGCTGCCCGTGCCGGTCGGCAACGTGGCGCTTCTGCTGCTCGGCGCGGCCAACCACGACCCGGCCCGGTACGACCGCCCGGAGGTGTTCGACCCGACCCGGCGGGACAGCCAGCCGCTGAGCTTCGGCGGCGGCCCGCACTACTGCCTGGGCGCCCAGCTGGCCCGGCTGGAGGCCGAGGTCGCGGTGCCCGCCCTGCTCGACCGCTTCCCCCGGCTGGCCCAAGGCGGCGTGCCGGTCCGGCGGGACCGCCTGGTCCTGCGGGGCTTCGAGACCCTGCCGGTGATCGTCCGCTGACGACCGTCTCGCCGCTGACCGCCCACCGACCCGGCTGCCAGCCGGGGCGGGGGTCGTCACCGTCCGCCGACCGGCCCTGACGCCCCGCTTCCGGGCCCGGTCGGCCCCGGAAACCGGGACGTTCGGCCATTCGTGGCCGGGTCCTCCGTAGGAGAGCATGGAGGGACGAACCGGTCATACCGGACCGGTCGGCCGGGAGGATCCCACCGTGCCCGTAGCACCCCGCCCGCAGCATCCGGCGGCCGTGGAACCCCGGGCACCGCGCTGGGTGCCCTGGCTGCCGGTGCTCCTGCTGCTGCTCGACCTGGCCGCCGAGGCGATCGTCCCGGACGCGGTCGCGGCCGGCTTCCTGCTGACCGCGCTGCCCGTGGTGGCGGCGTTCAGCTACGGCCCGGCGCTGACCGCCACCACCACGGTCGGCGCCCTGGCGCTGCAACTGGTGCTGGCTGTGCGGGCGGGCCACATCAACGAGCAGCACCACGTCTGGGTCTACATCGCCACGCTGCTCTCCGGGGTGATGGGCACCGCCCTGTCCTGGCAGCGGACCCGGCAGAACCGCACCCTGCTGCACGCCCGTACCGTCGCCGAGACCCTGCAGCGCACCGTGCTGCGCCCGGTGCCCGAGCGGGCGGGCGGCCTGCGGGTGGCCGGCCTCTACCGCCCGGCCCAGGCCGAGGTCCTGGTCGGCGGGGACCTGTACGAGGTGTGCGACACCCGCTTCGGCGTCCGGGTGCTGCTCGGCGACGTCCGCGGCAAGGGCCTCGGCGCCGTCCGTACGGTGGCCGACGTGCTCGGCGCCTTCCGGGCGACCGCGCACGACACCCCCGACCTGGTCGACCTCGCCGACCAGCTGGACCGTGCCGTCCTGCGCGACGCCGCCGACCGGGGCGACGACGAGCTGTTCGTCACCGCCGTCCTGCTGCAGTACCGGCCGGGCTCCGACTGCGTGGAGATCGTCAACCGGGGCCACACCACCCCGCTGCTGCTCACCGAGCACACCATCACCCCGGTGTCCTGCGCGGACGAGCTCCCGCTCGGCCTCGCCCACCTCGGGCGCCCCGACGAGCGCGGCAAGCCGACCGCCGTCGCCCTGCCCCCGGGCCACACCGTCCTGCTCTACACCGACGGCGTGAGCGAGGCCCGCGACGCCACCGGCGCCTTCTACCCGCTGGCCCCCCGGCTGGCCGCCCTCGGCACTACCTCGCCCGACCGGCTGGTCTCCTTCCTGGCCCAGGACGTCCACGAGTACGCCGGCCTGCTCGCCGACGACCTCGCCGTCCTGGCGCTCACCCCGGAGCGCCCGTAGGCCTTCCCCGGGTGAACTCCCGCAGCCCGAGCCCCCGGTTCCAGCCCTGCCCGCCCGCCCGCCTGCCTGCCGGACTGCCCGACTGCCGGACTGCCTGCCCGCCTGCCTCCGACAACGCGCCAGTGGCGCCGCTGGGGGCGGCGCCACTGGTGTCGGTCGGGTGTTCAGTTGCCCGTCGTCGGTGTCAGCTGTGTCGTCCGGGTCGGCGGTAGACCATCGCGCACAGCGCCACACCGCCCAGGACGGCGAGGGCGCCGAGGGCTGAGATCAACGCGTCGGGCGCCGAGCCGCCGGTGTTGGGCAGCGTCCCGCCGCTCGCTGACGGACTCGCGCTGTGGGTCGGGCCGGCGGTCGGGGTCGTACTGCCGGACGGGGTCGCGGTCGGCGAGGGAGACGTCGACGCGGTCGGCGACGGCGTCGGCGACGGCGAGGACGTCGGCGACGGGGAGGAGGTCGGGGAAGGGGACGGCGACGGGGACGGTGACCCGGTGGGGGTGGTCGGCAGGATCACGCCCATGTCGAGGTCGAGGTCGCGCTGCCCTCCGCTGAGCGTGACGGTCTGGGTGATGCCGGTGGCCGGGTCGGCGTCCGAGTCCTTGGCCGGATCGGTGCCGACGCCCCGCTTGGTGACGGTGGCGCCGTCGGGCAGGGTGGACAGGTCGAACTGCACCGCGTAGCTGCCGTCGGGCAGGTGGTCGAAGAGGTAGTGGCCGTTCTGGTCGGTCACCGTGGTGACCGGCTTGCCGTTCTTGTCGCGGACGGGCTGGCCGTTGCCGTCGAGCAGCTTCACCGTGACGCCGGCGATGCCCGGGTCGCCGGGCTTCTGGATGCCGGAGCCGTCCATGTCCTGCCAGACGAAGTCGCCGAGCGCGTTGTCGGAGGGCTTGGTCTGCTTGACGGCGACGCCGACCTTGGCCGGCTCGGCGGGCAGCAGCTGGCGGCCGCCGGCGTCGGTGGCGGTGAAGGCGAAGCTGTTCCAGGCGTACTCACCGTCGGGGGCGTCCACCGAGGCGACCATGGGCCAGGTCAGGGTGAAGGCCTCGCCGGAGGGCAGGCTGCCGGGGCGGCGGACCCGGAACCAGGTGGCCGTTCCCGGGCCGGGGAAGGTGCTGCTCCAGGTGGCGCTGCTGTTGCAGCCGGTCCGGTTGACCAGGGCGGCGTCGACGCACGGGTTGGGGTCGGTGGTGTACTCGATCACCACGGTCGGGTCGCTGGTGGTGATCGGCTGGCTCAGCGACGGCGTCCAGGCACTGCCGCGCGGAGCGTCCTGGGTGAGGACGTAGTTGTCGCCCGGGGTGGGGAGCTTGTCGTAGGCGATGAAGTCGGTGACCGGGTCGGGCGAGTCGTTGCGGACGGTCATCCGGTAGGAGATCCGGCCGCCGGGAGTGGCGCTGCCGATGCTGACGTAGTCGGCGTCCAGGTCGCCCATGACCTCCTTGTACGAGCGCAGCACGCTCGGCACGTCCACCTGGATCCGGGAGGAGTCGTGGCACATGAGCTCGGAGGTGTCGCCGTTGCCGTTGAGGTCCAGCAGGTCCGGGACGCCGCTGTCGGAGCCGGAGAACATGCAGGCGACCGGCGCGGTCGGCCGGTCGACGGTCACGTAGATGTCGTTGGTCAGCTCGCCGGAGCGGATGCTGCTGGCGACCTGGACGTCGAAGAGCATCCGGTAGGCCAGCGCGTCGTGCAGGTACATCATGTCGGGCGCGCCGGGCGGCCATTCCATCCGGACGATCTGGCGGCCGTCCGGGCCGGGGGTGACGGTGATCGACTGGGGGGCCTTGGCATCCGGGTAGGCCGGGTCGGGCCGGGCCGAGCCCTCGACGTAGACGACACCGGCCGGGAGCACGTCGTACAGCACGAGCGGGCGGGTCAGGTCGCGACCGCTGCGGTTGTACGGGATCACCTGGAAGGTCGCCATGCCGCCGGGTGCGGACAGCTCGCCGGCGACGGTGGTCTTGGCCGCGCCGAGGTTGGTCGCGGCGGTGACGGTGGTCGAGGCGCAGGCGTTGGCGGCGGAGGTGCTGGTGCCGTCGCCGGCGGTGGTGTCCAGACAGTTGGTCAGCGGGCTGGGGGCCGGGCGCCCGTCGTGGCCGGGGGTGACGACCTGGGCGATCACCTGCACCGAGTTGCCCGGGCTCCAACCGGTCGGGATGGGGCCGTCCCAGGTGAACCTGAGGCCGTCGAGCCGGCGGCCGGCCGGGATGCCCAGCTCGTCGCGGGCCGGGTCGCCGGCGCCCTGGACGAAGGTGATCCGGCGGGTGCTGGAGCCGTCCAACGGGCTGGACGGGCTGAAGGTCAGCCAGGTCGGGTCGCCGTCGAGGCGGTACTGCAGGGTGAGCCCGATGCTGGTCGGGTTCCACGGCTCCAGCTGGAGGGACTGCGGGAAGAGCCAGTTGTACAGGCCGTCGGTGGTGCCGGCGCCGGGGTCGGTCATGGTCAGGCTGGTGGCCGGGCCGGAGGTGTTGGTGGCCGACAGGCTGAAGGAGTTGATGTCACCGGAGGTGACGCCGTCGCGCCACACCTTGCTGGCGGTCACCGTCACACCGGTGGCCGGGGGCCGGAACTGGCCGGTGGTGGTGCCGGCGGTGTCGAGCTTGCGCTCGGCGTCCGGCCCGATCGGGTCGCCGTACAGGTCCACGGTGTTGTCGGAGGTCGTCCCGTCCGGGAAGTCGGCCTCCGGGTAGTTGACGACCAGCACGCCCGGCAGCCGGCAGCCGCCGCGGCCGTTGCCGGAGCGGAACTCCCCGATGTCGTAGCCCCAGGTGTTGGGGCCGGGCGCGACCTGGCTCCAGCCGGGCGAGCGGCCGGTGTCCACCACGGCGCCGGGCGGCAGGGTGTCCAGCAGCCGGCTGGTGTCCAGGTCGACGTTGGGTACCAGGTCGGTGGCGCAGGCGCTGAACTGGTAGGTGACGGTGCGCCCGTCGCCGCTGGAGGTCTGGATGCCCTTGGTCACCGTGTACTGCGGCTGCACCTGGGCCTTGGTGTCGGCGGAGGCGGTCTGGCTGGGCTCACCGGTGGCCGTCATGGTGGCCGAGTTGGTGGAGGCCGCCCCGTCGGGGGTGGTGAAGTTCGGGTACTTCATCGTCACCGTGATGGTGGCGGTGGTGCCCGGACTGAGGTCCTTGAGCCTGATGTCCATGGCGCCGCCCATCGCCCCCGCGGCGGGCACGGTGGAGGCGGCCTGGTCCACCGACGAGGGGTCGGGCGTCCAGCCGACGAACTGCATGTTCGACGGCAGGGTGTCGGTGATCCGCCCGTTGGTGCACTCGGTGATGGAGCAGGTGTACCGGAGGGTGTAGGTGACGTTCTCCCCCGGGGAGGCGGTCGCCTTGTCGACGGTTTTGGTGAAAGAGATCGCGGCCTGGGCCGGCGGCGCCAGCACGCTGCTGCCGAGCAGCGAACCGGCCAGCAGGGCCAGCACCGAGGCGATCCGCCCGGTCCGGAAGTGAATGCGCATCTGGGAAGTTCATCCGACCGCCCGACCGTCCTTCCCCCGACGCAACGCACACCCCCCCACTTCCACCCGATCGGCCGCACCTGCCGACAGGGCCCCGTCGCGTGCCCGTCGGTGCGGAAGGACGGAGGTGGGCCACCCGGAACGAGCGGCCCACCTCGACAGGGATCGTGGGATCAGAGGCGCGACCAGCAGTTGTGCAACACCGGTTCCAGCCGCATCCGACCACCGTTCCGGTCGAAGGCCTGGAGCGCTTCCAGACAGGTCAGAACCCACTCGGCATCGGGTACCTCCAAGCCGGCCAGTTCGATCGCGGTGAGGATGTCCGCCTCGTCGGCCCACTCGGCGCCGAACTCCTTGGCCACGGCGCGGTAGCCGTCGCCGATCAGCGGATCCGTGGTGAGTCCGACGTCGTCGAGGAACTCCTCGACGAACGCCTTCTGCTGGAGGTCGTCGCGAAGCCGGTTGAGGGCCTCGTCCTCGTTCCCGGAATGGTTGTGCAGGCTGATGGCCCGGTCCAGCAGGGCGGGCCAGCCGCCCGTGAGTTCGAGCAGCCTGGTCACCCGCTCAGCGGTGAAGAGGTCGGTGTGCTGCGCCCAGGCCCGCAGGCTGCGCTGGTCGTGGCGGCGGAGGAAGACCGCGATCGAATCCCCCTCCACTGGATCCGTCAACAGCTCGCGCCAGAGCTGCAGTTGGTGGAGACCGACGATCAGGACGACCGCGCGGGTGACGTCGGTCCGCTCCGGGAGGAGAGTCCGGGCGAACACGACGGCATCCCGGCACGTGTCGTTGCTGGTCATCTTCGCGGCCAGGTCGCTCACGATCACCCGCCGTGTGCCGGGCAGGCCCTCGGTGAGGGCCTGCCGGAACACGGACGGGCGCCCGATCGGCGGAAGGCTCCAGCCTCCGACCCGGTCGGTGACCGACCGGAGCGTCCTCTCGACATCACCGATACCGGTGGCGGGGGTGCCGAAGACCACCCTCGTCTGGTTGGTGCGTCCGGCCAGGAGGTCGTCCACCTGCGTCACGGTCAGTGGAGCGGTTCGCTTGTCCGGCAGCTCGGGCCGGCTTTCGAGGGCGATGGTCTCCTCCAGCTCGCACTCGGCGGCGGCGGTGAGCAGCCGGTTCTCCACCTCCTGGGCGGTGCCGATCATGCGTAGGGCGTTCGGCCCGCGCAGGTGCCAGCCCCGGCCGTCGTGGTTCGGGGCGAGGATGCCGAGGCCGACCATCTCCTGGAGGTAGGCGCGGAAGCCCTCGCTGTCGAGGCCGGCGAAGCCGTCGGGCCACCAGCTCGCGCACTCGTCGCGGAGCTCGGCGTCGCTCAGACGGGTCTCCAGTCCGTTGTCCCGGGCGTGGCGGGCGAGGACGTTCGCGATCATGTCGTAGCGGTCGTCGAGGGTGAGCGTGTCCTTGAACGCCGCGGTGATGTCGGCTCGCAGCGAGGGGTCCGACTCGACCGCCTCGACGTCGGTGACGGAGATGGCGTAGGGCGGGCTGCCGGCGTCGCCGCGGCTCCGCCGCTGCTGCATCACCTCCACCAGCCGACTGCCGAACATCTGCAGCAGGAAGGGCTGGTACGAGCAGTAGCCCAGCACCCGGTTGACCAGGTCGACGTCGACGAACTCGAAGCCCAGGGCCCGCATCGGGTCGACGAGCAGGTCGGCGGCGAACTGCGGCGCGAGCGGGCCGACGACGGTGGGCGTCTGCGCGAGGTGGCTGAACGGACCGTTACGGGCCAGCCGGGTGAAGCGCTGGACGGAGTGGAGGCCGGCGAAGACCACCTTCATCCGGCCGGGCGTCTCCGTGCACAGCCCGCGCAGCCGTCGGGTCTCGGTGCAGTGCGGCACGTCGGCCTCGAAGAAGCGGTCGCACTCGTCCATCAGGATCAGCAACCGCCGGCGGGGTTCGGCGTCGAGCCACTGCTTGATGCCGGCACGGACCCGCTCGTAGGGATCGGCCTCGGCCTTGCGGCGGGGCTTCCCCAGCACCTTCTGGTCCGTCAACTCGCGGTCGAGCACGCCCCAGATGGTCTCGGCGCCCAGCGCGGTGCCCTTGCCGATGTTGTGGTGGTCCAGGTTGAGGTAGAGCTTCTGGTGGTAGTCCCGCTGCTGCTCGGCGAACCGGTCCCCGGCATCGTTGAGCAGGGCCGACTTGCCGAGGCCGCGTCCGCCGAAGATGATCTGCGTGCCGTCCGGGTCGAGGATCCTCTTGCGCTCGGCGTCGCGTCCGTAGAACATCTCCCGGCCGATGCGCCCGCGCTTCTCCCTGATGTAGGGGTTCACGCCGGAGAACGGCAGCAGCGTCTCGGTCGCCACGCTGACCTGCCTGTTGCCGTGGGCGGCGAGGTAGGCGAGCGCGGCGTCGTCGACGACCATCAGCGGGGCGATGTCCACCGAGGCTGCGGCGAGTTCGGTCCGTGCCTTGCTGTCGAGGGTGCCGAAGTACGCGACCAGCAGGCTCTCCTTGCTGGGCTCCTGGGACACCCGGCTGAGCAGCAACTGCGCCGAGGGCCGGCCCCAGATCATCAGGACCCGGAGCCGGCCGGCCTGTTCGAGGATCTTGGACCCGAAGACGGGCGCCCAGGCGCGGCCGTTGATCTCGATGTCGAGGACGTCGACGAAACGGTACTCGACGCTGCGCGGAAGGCCGTTCAGCGGAAGGGCCTGCTTGGCCTCGTAGCCGAGGAGGTTGAGCGCGGGCAGGAGCATCTGCCGCGGGTCGGCGCTCTGCCGGCCCTTGGGCGGAGTGGCGCCGAGCGCCTTCCAGGTCTCGAGCGCCTTGGCCGCGCGATCGGCCTCGTCCGCGGACAACCGGGTGTAGTCGAGCGCGGGGATGTCCGGGTGTTTGCCGTGGTCGCGGACCGACCGGATCAGCTCGGCGGTGATCCCCGAGCGGAGCCCGTCCGGTACGGACGGGAAGAACCCCGCGAGGTGGGACACACCGGACACGATCTCGGGCACGGTCTCGCCGAGTTCGAGGAAGTACACGAGGTCGGCGGCGGTGGCCAGCCCGTCGGTCTCCAGATGGCGCAGCACCTGCGCGTGGTCCTCGTCGCTGACCTCGGGGAGCGCGTCCAGCCGGGAGCGCAGCCGTTCGGCGGCCTCGCCGCGGAACCGGGGGAGGAGCTTCGCCACCTGGTCCAGGGTGCGGCGGACCAGGATCAGCTCACGCTTGCCGTCCTCCTCGGCGTGGGGCTGCGCGTCGGACAGGAGTTCCTGGAGGCTGAGGTCCTGGTCGTCGGTGAGGGCGCCGTCGGCCTGCGCCCGCCGGAGTTCGGCGACCAGGTCGGTGTGCCGGGCCAGCAGGGTCTCGCGCCGCCGCTCCTCGGCCTCGAACAGCTCGGTACGGCGTGCGGGAGGGAAGGAGATCGGCTTGCCGGGCAGCGAGCCCTGTTCCGCGAGGTCGAGGATGCGGTGCGCGGTGCTGAAGACGTCCTGGCCCTCCTGGAGCGCCAGGGCCTCCTCCCAGGTCCGGTCCTGGGCCGCGAGCAACGCGGACACCGTGGGCTGTTCGCCGGTGGCCAGGGGGATCTTGAGCAGTTCGGCGTCGATCGTCTGGTGTGCGTCGAGGCCGGGGAAGCGCCGCAAGCGGGCCGGGCCCTGTTCGATCTCGTCCAAGAGGGCGCTCAGCGACTCGTGGGCCGCCCACGCGGAGGCCGAGGCCAGCGAGCCGGGCGATCGTCCCCTGAGCTTGTCGAGGTCCTCCAGGGCCTGCCGGCATCCGTCGAGCAGGGTCTGCCGCATGGCCGCCGTCTCCTGCCGGGCCCAGTCGGTCTCGGCGGTGCGGCCCCGTCGGATGGCCTCGGTGGCGTCGATCCAGGACTTGGCGCAGTCCGTGGTCCGCTCGACGAGGTGGACGAGGTCCTGACGTCCGGAACCCTGCAAGACCCGATTGCTCGAAGCGCGGAGTCCGCGGTCCATCCGGTCGATCTCGGACTGGATGTCGGTGAGACGGGACAGTCGGTCGACGGCCTCCCGCGCCCTCGATCCGGCCTCCGGCGAGTCCTCGGACAGCGCGTGGAGCACCGAACCGAGCAGGCCGTCCGGGGCGAGCCAGCGCTTGGCGATGGTGGTGGCCCGGTTGAACCGGAGCCGCGGGGGTTTCAGCAGGTCGCGTGCCTGCTGGACGACGTCGCGGAGCCGGCTCTCGGACTCGGACACGTCCGCCGTACCGCTCAGGGGTTTGGTGAGTGCCAGGGCGCCGCTGAGGGTCGGATCCGCGACCGCGACGGCGAGCGTGGCGAGGCCGTCGGGCAGCCGGACGGCCAGGGCCTTCAGCTGGGCGCCGGCCGCGTACTCACCGGTGGACAGCGAGGCGCGGAGCAGCGCGGGCAGCGCGAGCAACTCGGTGTTCTCGAAGGTCTTCGTTTCCAGGGTCTCGCAGCGCAGGAGCGCCTTGAGGAAGGCCTGCGGACCGCCGACGGTCCCCGGTTTGAGAGCGGCACCGGCGGCGGCGAGGCGGAGGGAGGCCTGTTCCGGTTCGGGCCGGCCGACGGCCCGAGCCAGGTGGAAGGCGAGGCCGAACCGCCTCTCGGCGACCAGCCGGGTGATGGCCGCCGACACCTCGGCGTCGGCCCGGACGGGTGCCGGTACGGCGGGGGCAACGGCGGGCTCCGCCTCCGGGACGGTGGCCGCCCGCGCGCTCGCGACCTGCTCCGAGCGGTACCCGACCGCCGGCGGGGTGGGCTGTTCGACGGTGGCCGGCGGGGTTTCGGGCACCGGTACCGGCGACCGGGCCTCGGACGGGACAGCAGTCGCGGCCGGGACGACGGGCGTCGGGTCCGGCCCCGGTTCCCGGGCCGGGGTGGTGACGGCCTGCGGGGCCGCGTCGGCCTGCCGGGGGAACGGCAGCTCCTGGGGGAGGACCGGCTCCTCGGGAAGGGACAGCTCCGTGTACAGCAGCGCCGCACCGGCGCAGGTCGGCAGGGCAGCTCCGATCTGCTGTTGGCGGGACATGATCTCGGCCGGGTGGTCCGGCTGCTCGCGGAGCCGGACGAGCTCGACGAGAGCGCCGAGCGTCGCGGCCTCGGCCCGCTCGGTGTCGCCCCAACGCGGCGAGTCGAGGATGGCACGGGCCAGCCCGTGGGCGGCTTCGAGTCCGCCGGAGGCGGGGCTCCGCTCGGGGCATGTGATCGTCAGAAGTTCCAGGAGCGCCGCGCGGGCCTCGCGGTCGCGGCGGCGATCGTCGAGATACGAGCGCACGCTCTCGGCCAGGTCGTCCAGCTGGTCGGGGACCTTCTGCACGCCTGCTTCGGCCAGGCCGTCCCGGAACTGCCGGAAGGTGTCGGTCAGCACGGTGAGCGCGCGGATGTCCTCCTCCGCGGGTGGGTACCCGGCGTCCAGGGCCGTACCGATCCGGCGCGAGGCCTCCTGGGCGGACTGGAAGACGAGTTCCAACGCCTGGTGCGTGGCCGCCACGTCGAGCGTGCCGCCCTGGGTGGGCCCGTCCGTGGCGGCGGCTGGTTGTCCGGCTGCCTCCTCGGGGGAGCAGGGCGCAGCGGGCTCGGCGAACTCGCCCTGGGCGGGGACGGGCGCGTCCGTCTGGTCGTACAGGCTGAACCCGGGAGTCGCCTCGACGACGTCGTCGGCGGCGGCCCGTACGGCGTCCAGGAGTTGCTGCTCCGCCTCGTACCCGAGCCAGTCGCGTTCGGCGGCCCAGACCAGGACCCGCGCGCCGACAGCCGAGGCGCTGCACCAGGAGAGCATGGCGAGCCGGACGAGGGTGTCGCCCCAGCGGGCCACCGGGTCGGTCACGATCCCCGAAGAGGGGTCCGCCGCGGCGGACACGTCGCTCATCACCCGGTACGTCAGTGCCTTGACCGCGCAGTGGCAGCGCCGCTGGCGCGCGTCCCGCTGCATGCGGGAGAGCATGTCGCGGCACAGTGCCTTCCCGGCCCGGCGGGGAGCGGCCAGCTTGATGCCGAGCTTGCCCAGCAGCCGTTGGCGTTCCTTCGGGGAGAGCGAGTTGAAGGCCAGCTCGACCATGCCAGCGGTCACGTCGTCGAGGACGTCCGCGACCGGGTGTCCGAGGGCGTTCAGCGCGTTCGCCAGCGGTTGCAGCGTGGCGAGTGTGGTTCCCGGTGGGGACAGCGGGGGTTCCGGCACTGCCTCGTAGGTGTCGTCCATGCATGCTCCGGTTCGAGGGAGAGGAGGGCGGGACACGGGATCATCGCGCCCGGGTGTGCTCGGTGACGAAGGTGTAGCCCGAGGGCAGGTCCCAGCCGTCGGCCTTGCCGAGCTTTCGGCAGTGCTGCTGGTAGGCGGCCCGTTGGGCGTTGCTGGGGGTGGCTCCGGGACTGAGGCGCCGCAGGAAGCCGTGGACCTGGTGCGGCTTCGGTGCCGGGTGCCAGCGGTGGCCCGGGTCGGTCGCGGCGGGTGCTGCGCGTTGCGCCGGGATGACGACGGGGGCGTATCCGATCAGCGGGATCGCCGGCTCGTCGGGGCGCGCCGGGTAGCGCGGGCGGCCGTCGTGGTCCCGGCTTCCGACGACCGGGTAGAGGCGCGCGGCGGCGATGAGCTCGTCCACGGCCGCTTCGAGTGCCGTCGCCTGTCGGGCGGCGGGTGGTTGTCCGTACACCGTGAGGGGCAGGGCGGACCGGTCGAGGAGGGCGTGTCCGTCCACGGTGAGCAGCCCGCAGCGGCGTACGGCGCGCATGACCAGGTCGCGTTCGCCGAGACCGGCGGGGGAGTCGGTGTCCCGGGTGCTGCCGGGGGTGCTCTCCCGGGTGAGGATCTCCTTGGAGTAGCGGTGGCGGATCTCGTCCCCGTCGACGATGACGGGCGTCTCCAGCAGCATGGTGGTGGCCCGGACCACCCGCCCACCGCGCGGCCACTGCAGCAGCAGCTCGATGCCGGGGAAGAAGGTCAGCGGCCAGTCGATGCCCGACAGGCGACCCGGCTCACCCGAGAGCTCGGGCACGGTGTCCTGGACCCGTTGGGACTCCTCGATCTCCCCGCCCTCGTGGTCGAGTTCGAGACGGACGCGGGTGTCGTCACGGTGCAGGGCGCCGCGCAACTCGTCGGCGATGAGCGGCCGCAGGGGCAGGAAGCCGTCCATGACGTGTGCGAGCCGCAGGGGGAGGCGCCACACCACCTCGCTGTCGGACACCCGTAGCAGTTCCGGCTGTGCCGGCCCGGTGGCACCGAGCGGTGCGTCGACCGGGGCCGGGCTCGGCTGGTCGGTGGGGGCGGTGCTTCGCGGCTCCGGCCCGGTGGCCGGAGCGGTGCGGACGGGCCGTGGGGCGGGTGGCTGCGACGCGGCGCGCCAGCCGAGTCCGGACGGGATCAGCGGGTCGGCCGTGGTCTCCTCCGCGCCCGGCCGGCGCGATCGCCAGACCCCGCCGCCCTCGAAGGCGTCGTCGAGACAGACCCGGGTGCCGTTGGCGAACAGCCCGTCCTTGCTCTCCCCGCGTACGACGTCGGCGACGGCCAGATTGGCCCGGCAGATGGCTGCCGCGTAGTCGACCCCGCTGAGCAGCGGCGCGGCCCCGGTGACGGTGGTCAGCCAGGGGCCGATCGCGGTGTGGACGGTCGTGGTCGCGGGCATGCCGCGGCGGCGCGGGCCGGCTGCCTGGCCAGCGAGCTGTAGTGAGGTCGCCAGCCTGCTCATGTCGCCGCGGCCGAGCGGGCCGTCGTCCTGCCAGGTCGCGGCCAGCGCGCTGCGGGGCAGTGCGTACGAGCCCCAACAGCGCAACTGTTCACAGGAGTTCAAAACTGACGCGATCGTGCGGAGCATCCGCACCAGGGCGCCGTGGAGCAGCGCGTCGTCGTTGGTGGCCACGAGGTCGACGAGGGAGACCGGTACGGCGGGGCTCAGCAGTTGGGCCCGGGCCTCGTGCAGCAGGTAGTCCGTGTACGCGGTCAGCGCGTCCTGCCCGGCCGTTCCGGGTGACGGGTAGCGCGCGTTGACCACGACGTGGCCGTTTCGGTCGATCCAGCGCTGCTGGAGCCGCAGCCGGCCGAGCTGGGCGTCGGTGAGGCTGAGCGCGTCGCCGAAGGCATGGACGTCGGGGACCAGCAACTCGCGTCGTACCGGGGCGTCGTCGGGTCCCGGTGCGGTACCGTCGCGCTCGGCGCCGGCCGGCGCTCCGGAGATCCACTCCGGGACGTCGCCCAGCGGGCCCGTCGCGGGGTGGCGTCCCTCCTTGTAGACGACTTCTGCGTACAGCGGCTGCGAACCGGTGGCGATGCGCACCATGGCCCCCACCGGGATGGCGGGGATGCACTCGCCGAGGGTGACGACCGGGAAAGCGTCCGGGTCCAGCGGGCTGCCACCGTAGCCCTGGCCGTCGAGGTCGTAGCCGAAGTAGACGGCGTTGAACGCCACCGCGGTGTGGACCGGACCGCGCCGGGCGGAGACCAGGGCCGCCAGGTACCGGCGGAGCCGGTCGAGGTCCGGCGCCGTCAGGGCGTCGGGGCCGTCCACGACGGCGGGCGTGAGCAGCGGTTCGTCGATGTACGGGCGCCAGACTCCGGACGGTGCGGGTGGTGCCAGGGTCACGCGCGTTCCTCGTTCCTCTTGCGTCGGGCAGTGTTCAGGGTGGCGATGGGTACGGGTCGGGCCCGCCAGCGGCCGTTCACGGTGGCGACCAGCGCGCCCGCCGCGACCAGCCGTTGCAGGCTCCGTTCCACCTCGGAGTAGGGGAGTCCGGCCTGCCCGCCGAAGTGCGGGCTGTCGCGCAGCGGGCGGGGGAGCGGCACCGTGCGCCGGTTCGCCGGGTCGTACGACGACTCCTCGCCGCGCAGGGCCCGCCACAGCGAGCGGGCGTGCACCCCGCCGGGCATCCGCCGGGCGAGGCGGTAGGCCCTGAGGTCGATCCGCTGTTCGCGCAGTGCGCCGTCCGTGTTCCCCCCGGCGCGCGGGGCCGGATTCTCGAAGGCCTGCGCGACGGTCGGGCGGCGCTGTTCCTTCGGCCAGTCCGGGACCGCCCAGCAGGCCGAGCATCGGCACTGCGCGGTGCTGCAGCAGCCCTCCGGGAGGTCCACGACGCCGAAGTAATCCGCGAACTTTCGCTGGGCGCACACCGCCGGCTCGTCGAAGAACGCCCTGAGCAGGGCGAGCTCCTCGCGGGCCCGCTCGGCGCGGCGGGAGACCAGCGGCAGGAATCTCTCGGGCAGCCGGTTCCGTTCGACCCGCAGCCCGGTGACCAGCCGCCTGCTCGGCGCGGCGGAGACGTCGAGGAGCCCCCGGTCGTGGAGGTCCGCGAGAACCTCCCAGCTGCCCGCGGGGCCGTCGGAGACCTCCCGGTAGCCGTCGACGCTCCGGGCCAGGTGGGCGTCGAGCCTGTCGACGCGCAGCCGCGAACGATCGGGCAGGGACAGGACGCTCGAGACGATCGACTGCTCCATGACGTCGTCGCGGTGTGCCGGGTCGGGGCCTTCACCGGCGGGATGTCCCTCGCCGGCCTTGACCGTACAGAGCGGCGGGTAGTCGCCGAGGTCGGCGACCGCCCCCAGATCGGCCAGTGCGCTGAACGCCCGCATCACTCCGCCGGAGTAGCGGTCGGCCACGTGGCCCTTGCGGATCTCCTCCTCGTCGAGCAGCCCGGCGGCGACGTCCTCCGCCATCAGGGCGTCGGCCAGCGTGACCGCGTCCAGGCTGCCCCGCTGCTTCAGAACGGCCCAGCCCATGCGACGGAGCAGTGACGGGGAGAGGTCCTGCGCGGTCATGAACTGTACGGTGCGCATGCCCCGGCTGGTCGCCAGGGCCAGGGCGGTGTTCGCCGGTCCGTCGTCGGCCCTGGGCCTCCGGTCGGCCCCGTCGCGCCCGGCGCGGCCGATCTGCTGGTAGAGCGCGGCGAGGTCGGTCGGCGGCGAGACGCAGAAGACCGTCCGGACGTCGGGTCGGTTGACGCCGAGCCCGAAGGCGGAGCTGGCCACGATGATGACGGGGACGAAGCCCTCCTCGCCGTGGTGGGGGGCTTCGCGAAACTCGGTCATCACGGCGGCTTTCTCGGCCTCGGAGAGCCGCCCGTGGAACCGCAGGACGCGTTTTCCGGCGTCGCCGACGTACTCACGGAGGTGGGCGTGGAGGGCGTTGACCTCCTTGACGGTGAGGCAGTAGAGGATCGCGTGCCCGTCCGCGGCGTCCACGACCCGTTCGGCCAGGCCTGCGACCTCGGTGGTGCCGCCGCGACGGAACGTGCGCCGGAAGACCGCCAGCTCCGGGCGGATCGGGTTCTCCCGGACCGTCACGAGGCCGCCTCGGCCGACGGGGCCGAGCGCCTCGGCCCGTTCCTCGGCCGAGGCGGCGGCGGGCGGTTCGGGCACGGTGCCGAACAGGACCTCGCGCATCGTGGCGTGCACGGAGCGGTTGGCGGTGGCGGTCACCGCGGTGACCGGCAGGCCGTGGTCCCGGCGCAGCTCGGAGAGGAACCGGCCGAGGCGGCGCATGCTGGGGCGGAAATCCTCCCACTGGGCCACGGTGTGGGCCTCGTCGACGGCGATGCGGGTCACCCGGCCAGCCGCCACGGCCTGCCGGACGAGTTCGCGGAACCGCCGCTGGCACAGGCGCTCCGGGCTGACGTAGACCAGCTTGATGCCGTGCTCCGCGCGGCCCAGCAACTGGTCGGCCACCTCCGTCTTGCCGGCCCGGCTGCTCGACTCCCGCAGTGGTGAGATGAGGGCGCGCACCGCGCCGCCGATCGAGCGGTTGAGTTCCAGCGCCTGGTCGTGCATCAGCGCGACGAGCGGGCTGACCACGATGGTGGTGCCCGGCAGGACGAGCGCGGGCAGTTGGAACGTGTAGCTCTTGCCGAAGCCGGTGGGGAGCAGCCCCAGGACGTTGCGGCCCTCCGCGGCGGCGGTGATCACCTGCTCCTGCGCGGGTTTGAGCTTCGTGGGCCGGTCGTCGAGCCTGAGCAGGCCGCCGATCTCGGCCGCCCGTTCCAGGACGGCTGTGACGAGGCCTCCGTCGGCCCGCAGCCGGGCGGTCTGCTCAGGAGTGAGGGTGAGCGCGCGGATCCGGCGGGTGAACGGCAGCAGGGTGTGGCGGTCCAGTTCCTCGGCCGTGCAGAGTTCCGCCGCTCGGTCCGGGGAGATGAGGCCGGCACCGGACATGGACTCCCAGATCCGCCGCCAGCCATCGGCCATGGTCGTCACGTTGCCGGCCCCCGGCTCGCCCGTGACCGGGTCGGGGCGCAGGAGGCCCTCGTCCAGACTGCCGAGGAAGGCCTTCCGATAGGCGCGGCGCAGGGCCGTGCTGCCGCCGAGTTTGCGGTCGCTGATCACGACGACGCCGCGATGGCGGTCGGACCGGATGAGTCGGCCGACGGCCTGACGCAGCTGGAGCGCCGCCAGCGGCAGGTAGTACGTCTCGGTGGCGACACCCTCCGGGTCGGGGTCCCCGGCTTCCTCGGCCCGTTGCCGGACCGCCGCGCGACGGGCCTCGACCACCGGCGCGGCGAAGGGCGCGAACGGGAGCTTGTTGATCCAGACCAGCCGTAGCCGTTGTTCGTCCTTCACGTCGACGCCCTGCCACAGCCCCTTGGTGCCCACCAGGAAGCCGCCGCCCTCCTCCCGGTCGGTGAATTCGGTGAGGGCCCGGCCGTTGCCCAGGACCAGGGCGTTGACGGTCGGGGCGGAGAGACCGCGGGCACGGAGCTCCTGCTCCAGGAGTTCGCCGATTCCCGCGGCGGTCTTACGCGCCGTGGTGAGCACCATGGCGCCGCCGTCGTGCCCGTTGCCGTCGGCGCGGGGGAGGACCGACTCCCGGGCGTAGCCGGCGAGTTGGTAGGCGATGGTGCGCATCGCACCCTCCTCCTGCTCGGCCCAGGACGGGAAGTCGGAGAAGCAGACCAGCTCGGCCTGCCGGGCCAGGTCGAAGGGCGACTCCAGAGCGAGCGCCGGGAGGGTCGACGGCAGCCCGAGCCTGGCGCGGATGAAGTCCCAGGTCCCGGAGACCCGCAGTGTCGCGGAGACGTAGTGGACCCGGGGGAGCAGACCCAGGAAGCGGAGCCACTCGGGGTCCGCGGGCAGGTCGATCGGGCTGGACGCGAACCGGAACCGGTAGGAGCGAAGGCCGCGCCGGGGTTCGGCGAGCTCCTCCAGGAAGACCACCCGGGACGGGAGGGGGTCGGGGGTGTCGTCCAGCTGCACCACGCGGCAGAGCAGGGCGCTGATGTCCTCGCTGAGGCGGCCCAGGGTGGCGGCGCTGCCCTCGGCCCGGCGGGCGAGGGCGAGCACGCGCTCCTTCACCAGGCCGTCGAGCGCGTCGGTGTGCTCGACGACGTAGCGGGTGAGCAGGGCGGACACCGAGCCGACCACCCGGGCGAAGTCCGCGAGGAGCCGTTGGACACCCCGGGCCTCCGTGCTTCCGGAGGTCCCGGCGTACGGACTCGCCAGGACCGCGCTGCGGTTGCCGATCCGTACCCCGACACCCCGTGCCCGGGCATCGAAGGCCCGGGCCGCGAGCCTCGGCAGCTGCTCCCCGTCCAGCAGGGCCTCCAGGGCGGCGATGGCGTCCGCGACCCGATCCCTTACGGTTCCGCCGCGGGCGTCTGCCAGCCAGGCGGTGCACTCGGAGAGCAGTTCCTCCAAGGCCTGGTAGTCGACGGCTGTCGTCAGTGCCGAGGTGGCGGCGTTCTCCAGTTCGTGGGCCTCGTCGATGACCAGCAGGGTGTCGTGGCCGAGGGACTGGAGGTCGTCGAGATGGGAGAGGGCCAGCGCGTGGTTCGCCAGGAGCAGCCGGTGGCCGGTCATCGCCTCGCGCACGGTGTCGGTGTGGGCGGCGATCGGGGTCCGCTCGTTCGGCGCGTAGTCACCGTCGCGCTGGGACAGCGATTCGAGCCACGGCCCGAGGGCGCGGTCGGTGTACTCGGAGAGGAACGCGGGCAGATCCACCGGGTCCACCGACCTGGCTGTCCAGGAGAGCGGGGGCTCGGCGGCGGCGCGCAGCCGCAGCAGGAGGTAGACGGCCAGCTCTCGGAACCGGCGGTGCTCCACCGGGCGGGCCCGGCCGCGAGACTCGAACCTGCCCTGGGTGGCCTGGGCCAGTGTGGCCGTCAGGGCGGCCAGTGAGAGCCGGTTGGAGCGGCCCTTCACGAGGTCGCTGAGCTGTAGGAGGCCGGGCAGCGCTGCTTCGAGGTCCGTGAGGTCGTGGGCCAGCTGGCTCTGCAACTGCTTGGTGAAGGTGGCGATGACCGCCCTTCGCCCCGGAGCGCCCGCGAGCCAGTCGAGCGCGGCGGCCAGGATCGCGTAGCTCTTGCCCGTTCCGGTGGGGGCTTCGAGCAGGCCGGAGGTGCCGGAACGGGCCCAGTCGTGCAGGGTGGTTGCCATCTGCTGCTGGGCCGGCCGCGGTGTCGCCCTGGTCCGGTGGACGACTGCGGCGAGTGCGGTCGGGTCCACTCGGCCGTCCTCGCCGAGAAGGTCCGTGGGGAGCTGCACGGGGCGCCGCCCCCGGCGCAGTTCCTGGGCGTCCCGTCGGGGGCGGTGGTCGGCGAGCTCGGCGCTCACCAGTCGGGTCACCCGCTGCTGGTCCCATGGGGCGACGTCGGTGTCGGGGCGGATCGGAGCGTCCGCGAGTTCGAACAGTATTCGCCACGCGGGGGAGTCCGGGCAGGCGGTCCGGACCAGGTCGCGAAGCTCCTCACCCCAACCCCGGACCTCGGCGGCCGCGCGGGTCAGCAGGCGGACGAGGAGTTCGGCGTCGTGCGGGGCCGTGTGCGGGCGCAGGCCCGATGCGGGGACGTCCTGTTCGGCGGCCAGCGCGTGCAGCCGGTGCAGGGGGGCGACGGGCCAGATCGCGTGGGCGAGGTAGAGCGCGTCCGCCGTCCGCAGGCGGGCCAACGGATCTTCGCAGTCCGCGCGCCGAGCGGACTCCCGGACGAGGGGAAAGTCCAGGCCGGTCCCGTTGTACGCCACCACGACGTCCGCCCCGGCGAGGAAGGCGGCCAGTTCCTGCCACGCCAGGTCGGCCGGGACTCCGTCGGCCTGCACCTGTCTGCGGGTTGCCGGATTGCGGATCTCGCCGGTGTCGCAGGTGAGTTGGAGGTAGCGCTGCCAACCGGGAGCGGACTCGATCCAGTCCTGGTCGGTGCCGAACCGCACCGCTGCCGCCTGGTACACGTGGCGTTCGAGATAGGGATCGGCGGGAACGGCTGTGACGACGCTCTCCAGGTCGATCGCGACGGCGCGGAGCCCGCTTCGTCCGGCAGTCCGGACTTCCGGTTTGCCATGGACTGGTGAACCTGTTTGCGGCACATCATTGATGACGAACAGTCCGTCGACCCTGGTGAGGAGCCCGGCGGTGACAGCCTGATCGGCGAGTTTGAGCACCCGGGGCCGCGGGAGGCCCGGGTGGCGGTCACGCGCGAGGGCTGCCAGTGCGTCGGGCGTCGCTCCGTCCGGGAACTCCCCGGCCAGCGCCGCGATTTGTCGGACCGCGGCGGATGCGCGCGAATCGCCACCCAATAGTGCGCTCCCTTGGGGCGTGATTCCTTGACCCATCCATGCCCACGGATGGCGTCCAATTTGCTGAACTCGCCTGATGCAGAGGGTTTTTCGAGTTGGAATCATCCTAGTCGGAGAATCCGGTGAGGTGACGGGGCGACCCATAAGTCATACAAATTTCCCGCCCGGCGTGGTGCGAGGTCAGGGCGGTGGAGGCCCCGCAGGTCGGGGCCGGGGCCTCCACCCGCGCACCGCTACTCGGGGGTCTGCTCAGTGGTCCGCTCGGCCGCGGGAAGCGGCGCGAGCGGCAGGACGTACTCCTCGGCCAGCTTCGCCAGGTGGAGCGGGAGCGGCCGGGCGAGCGGGTGGTACTCGTCGTGGAAGCGCAGCTGGTGGGCGGCGGCCGCGACCACGGCCGGCCGGTCCGCAGCGGTGTCGGTGCGCTCGGCCGCCGCGAGGGCAACCGGGGAGAGACAGCCCAGTACCGTGAGCTCCAGCGCCTGCGGGTTCCAGGCGGTGGCCGCGGGCCCGTTCGGCCACTTCTGGTCCGGGACCAACTTGCGGAGGTCGCGTCGTACGGTGCCCGCGGTGGGCGGCTTGCCGACGGTGCTGAGGAACACCCGGTGATCGGGGTCCGCGTCCCGGGGCGCCCACAGGCCGGCGGAGAAGCCCGGCGGCTCCTTCTCGGTCGCGGCGGGCGCGTACCACTGGGGGGTCTCGCCCCGGTTGTTCGTGTCGCGCAGCAGGACGATCCGCAGGTCAGCGCCGTGCAGGGCGACGCGCACCGGCGACTGGCCGTGGAAGGCCAGCATGTCCTTCTCCAACTGCCCGTTGTTCAAGCCAGGCCAGGTCTCGCGCAGGTTGCCGCTGTTCGCCAGCAGCAAGGTCGGCCGGTCGCGCACCTGGAAGAGCAGCGACCTGATCCGACGCTCGACCTCGTCGCGCCGCTCGTCGGTGGTCGGGGCGCTCCGGCCCGACCGGGCGGGGTCCACCTCGGCACTGTCCGCCGTGAGACTGATCAGGAAGTCTGCGTACGGCACCCACGCCTTGATGGTGTCGTCCCAGCCGCGCACCGGGTGCACCGGGTCGCGCGGGCGGATGCGCAGGGCGACCAGGTGCCGGCTGGCCCTGCGGGTCGGCCCGTCGGCCTGCCGCCGGACCTGCCAGAGCGCCAGGTACTGGAGGTCGTCCGCCAGCTCCTCGTCCAGCCGCTGGTCCGGCGGAACCACGGCACCGAGCTGGCGCATCCCGTCGGCCAGTGCGGATCGGGCGCGCAGGGCGACGGCGGCCTCCGAGTCCTCCGGGACGACGATGAACTGGCTGACCCGGCGGGCGGCGGCGCAGCCGTGACGCAACGCCGACTTGGGATCGGAGTCGGAAGTGGGGAACCGTTCCGGGCCGAGTGTCTCCACCAGCGCCAGCCCGACCGGATCGATCCCGGAGCCGAGGAAGTCCGCCGTGCGGGCCGCGCGCTCCCGGATGGCGGCGGACAGTACCTGGGAGCGGGACCGGCCGGGCCCGTCGTCGAGCTCCAGCCCGGCCCCCAGGCTCCCGAGTGGGCGGGCCCGCAGCACGACGTGCAGGTCGCCGACCTGCCACTCCTGACCGTCGTCCACCGGGCCGGAGCCTGCCGGGAGCCCGAGCCACTCGCGGAGCGCGGCGACGAGCTCGTCCCGGGTCTCCTCCGTCTGCCACAGGACGTCCACCAGCAGCGGACGGCCGTCGAGTGCCGAGTGCACCGCGCCACGCCGGGCCCGGAAGCGCCGCTGCGCACGCTCGTCCCGCACCTGCGCGTCCTTCGCCGGTGTGCTGGGCAGGAGTACGGGCGCGGGCTTGCGGTGCGCGCGCTCCAGACCGGCCGCTCGGCGGAACACCGGTGCGAGGCCCTCCTCGACCCACTGGTCGACGAGCGACCGTTCGAGCGGCATGAGCCCGGTGCCGATGCCGTGCTTGCCCATCGCGGTGCTGTGCACGACGCCGGCGGCCACCCCGTCCCGGCCTTCGAGCCAGTCCGCCGGATCGGCGATCAGCTCGGCCGGCTTCGGGTAGGCGCGCAGAACGTCGAGTTCGGGCAGCAGCTCGACGAGGCTGTGCCGGCGCCAGGCGGGCATGCCGAGGCGGCGGTTGAAGGCCAGCTTGTTGGCGGTGAGGCGCTGGCGCGGGCCGTGGTCGCCGGGCCAGGGCAGCGGGGTGTCGAGCAGGACGGTGGCGCCGCGGCCGGGGGGCAGCCAGACCTGTGATCCGCTCACCCAGCGGCGGATCCCGTAGTCGACGTGCACGCGGAAGCGCGAGGCGAACGGCACCGTCTGCACGGTGACGGTCACCAGCGCCGAGTAGTGCCAGATGCGCTTCCCGCGGGTGTACTGGCGCGGCGGCCAGCTCACCAGCTCGACGCCCTGCTCCCGGGTGACCAGCCGGAAGGACAGGTCGACGCCGCCCAGACGCAGCGGGCGGGCGGCGAGCCTGGCCCCGATCTGCTCGGGCAGCAGGTGGTAGAGCCTGCGGTCGGGCTGGGCGGTGCCACCGTCGGTGAGCCGGGCGGCGGTGAGGTCCACGGACTCGTGCCGCCACTGCGGGCTGTGCTCGTCGATCAGCGCCAGAGCCCGGTCCAGGGCCGCCCGGTGGTCGGTCGCGCGTTCGGCGTCGGTGTCGTCGAGCGGCGGCAGGGTCATCACCCAGGAGGCCAGCAGGGGGCCGACCAGCTTGGCGGGCATGTCCTGGGAGGCGTAGAACCAGGGCACCTCGGCGCTGCCGCCGGCTCCCCGGCCGGTGGCGATCAGCCCCGGGGCCGTGGCGCGCAGCAGCTCGTTGAGCTTGCGGACCGGAAGGCCGACGGGCTGCTCCCGCCGACGCCAGCGTCGACGGTAGAGCCCGAGGAACTCCTCCCGCCACTCGTCGGGGAATCCGATCATCCGGTAGGGCTCGATCCAGGGGCCGGTGTGCGGGTCCGGCTCGTACGCGGTCGTGCTGATCAGCTGGTACATGCGGTGTTCCTCTCGTTGTCGAGGGTGCTCAGGCAGCGGTCGAGAGCCGTCCACAGCGGCCGGTAGAGCGCCTGGACGATGTGGCGGTCGGCCTCGGGGACGGCGGCGCCCGGGCTGAAGTAGGGCTTGAGGACGGCGTGGATGCTGTGCAGGAGGCTGGTCCGCGGGGTGTCCGGTTCGTCGGCCGGTCGGCCGGCGGCCAGGTTGGGCGCGAAGGCGGCGTCGACGAAGGCCACCCGGGTCGGGACCGCGCCCCGGACGGAACGGCCGATCACTTGCCAGATGAGCACCAGGAGGTCCCAGGTGACCTGGAGACGGTCGTCGTCGCCCAGGCGGCTCCAGGCCAGGCTCCGGGCGAGGACGGCGTACCACCGGGAGCGGGCCTGGTCCCGGACCTTGCGGGCGCCGCGGCCCGGAGTGGACTCGCTCCGCACCCAGCCGTCGAACTCCCCGTTCCCGACGGCCCGGACGATCCAGTCGTTGATCGCGTGTACGGCCAGGGCGAGGTCGTCGGGGCGCGGATTGGGCCGGGCGAGGAAGTAGACGGACCCGATGGCCGCGTGCTGCTTGTCGACATCGAGGATGTTGTGCCCCCGCTCGACCGCCAGCAGGGGGGCCACCAGGATCTCGGCCTTGGTCCTGGAGAGCGTCTCGACGTCGCCCCTGCGCAGGACGGGCGCGTGGTTCTCGTCGTCCTCCGCCCAGGTGCCGGCGCCCGGATCGTCGTCGGCGGCGAGGCGCCACACCCGGCCCTTCCAGCGTTTGTTGAGGGCGTGCAGGGTGTCCGCCACCACCGCGGCCTCCTCGTAGCTCCCGACCAGGAGGAGGATGTGTCGGCGGCTCTCCGGGAGGAGCTTCAGTTCCTCCTGGAGTCGACTCGATCCGTGGTCGTTCCTGCCGAGGACGGTGACCATCCGGCGCAGCACGTCCGCCCGCTGGTCGAGCGGCTCGCCGGAGAGCCGCTGCGCCTCGTTGGCGAACTCGCATCGGCAGCGGGACCGGCACCCGCAATCCTCGCGGATGAACTCGAAACGGAACTCACTCTGTTCGGCGATCCGGTCCAGCTCCCGGGGATCCGGCTCGATGATGGCGCCGATCGGCACCTGGATGTGGTAGCGGCTGGAGCGGCCGGCCCAGCTGCTGCCCGACATCAGTAACACGTTGGTGCCGGGGCGGCCGTCCACCGTCGGCAGGTCGGGCATCACCCGGAGCAGTTCCCGGCCGACCCCGCTGCACCGGAAGAAGCGGAGCTCCCCGCTGCGGACCCCGCCCGGGTCGGGGCCGTCCATCAGGAACTGGAAGCCGATGACGTTGCCCATCGGGGCCTCGGGCACCATCGGCCCGTAGTCCAGCGGCCGGCGGTACATCTCGTTGAACCCCAGGTTGAGGGCCGCCGCGACGCGCGGCCACATCGCGTTGACCAGGGCGAGCCGGGGCTCCAGCGCGCTCAGCAGGAGTGTGAATTCGAATCGGTTCAACATCAGTTCGAGCCAGTCCTGCGGGTTCGGCGGCAGCCGGTCCTTCCGCCTGCGCCTGGTCGCCGCCCGGCCGCGGCCGGTGTTCTCCTCGGCTTCGTCCGGCTCGCCGCTCGCCCGCCTGCACAGCCGCTCGTAGCGCTCGCGGCCGGCCGCCGTGGGCTCCAACAGGGGATCGAGGTCGAAAACTTGGCAGAGCACCTCCTTCAGTCGGGTCCGGGTGTTCGTGCGGTAGGTGGTGTGCAGGAGCTCGCCGAGCAGGCTGGTGAGCTGCGCGCCCTCCGGGGTGGGCGGCCGCCGGTCGCCGAAGGGGTTGTCCCGGAATGCGTCCAGGACCTCGGTGAGCTTCCGCCGGGGCTCCCTGTGCGGGTGCTCCGCCACTGGCTCCGCGGTGTCGGCGGGCGTGTCGTCACGGTCCTCCGGGAGCGGGTACCGCTCCTCCAACAGGCGGAGTTGGAGGGTCCACGCGCTGAAGTACCCGATCCTGACCCAGGTGCGCAGGCCGTGGTTGCTGACCAGCATGGCGACCAGTCGGTCGGCGGCGGTCTGGGTGGTGTTGACGGCGGCGGACCAGTTCTCCACATCACGGTTGGACAGCTGGATCTGGCCGGCGCCCGCCAGTTCCCGGAGCCGGTGCTGGTTGACGTCGTAGAGGAAGGACCGGCTGTCGGGCCTGTCGGCGATCAGGGGGATGGCCGGGGCGAACATCCTGTCGAGCTGCATCTGCACCCGGTCCGCCTCGTCGACGATCACCAGGTCGCTGCGACGGCACGCGAGTTCGAGGTAGCGGATCCGTTCGTGGTTCTGCGGGTGCGGCACCGCCGAGTCGATCAGGCTGGCGATGGTGGCGACCCAGACGGTCGCGCCGACGAGTTCCCGGGCGCCGTGGTGGCGGGGGCAGCCGGACCAGAACGGGCAGGCCAGTGGTTGTCGGCTCCACGAATCGTCGCGGGCGTCGCGCCGGCGGTTGGGTGCCTGCAGCCGGGTGCACGGGGCCTCGGTGAAGTCCAGGAGGTCGTCGGCGAGTTGTCCGTCCTCGTAGCGCAGCGCGTTCACCGCGCACGAGGTGCTGAGGTAGTTGAACCCGGGGTCGTCGTGGGCGAGCAGGTTGCGCCGACCGCTGCCGACCAGGCGCCGGTGCAGTCGTTCGGCGTGCTGTTGGCGGCTGGAGGCCCCGATCACGGGGGCGGCCGTGTCGGGCACGTACGTGTTGTACAGCCGGACCAGCCTGAGCTGCTCGGCCACGTCCCCGACGACCACGGTGACCCGGAGGCCGCGGCGAGCCAGGTGTACCGCCAGGACGTCCCGCAGGGTGCTCTTACCGGCGCCGACGATGCCCAACAGGTGCTGGAGCCGGGCCACTTCGAAGCTCTCGGAACGCCGGAAGCGCCCGTTCCGGCGAGTGAAGAGGCGGACGGCTGTCAGGCGGCCGACCCAGTTCTCGGACAGCCGGGCGTCCATGAAGGCTGCCGTGTCGAGCAGTTCGCACCACTCGAAGGTGAGCGGTTCGCCGTTGTTGGCCGGTGGCGCCGCCAGGTCGTGGCGCACCGGGGGAGGCGGGCTGGAGGCCGGGAGCCGGACGCTGGTCAGGTGGCGGCCGATCGGGAAGGCGTGCCGACCGGGGCCGGCGACCGACAGGGGCCGTCCGGCGAACACCGGGGCCGCCCGGAGGAGCCGGTCGTAGACCTCCCAGCGGTCCGGTGCCACGGACAGCGAGGGGCGGCGGACGGCCGGACGGTCCGGATCCGTGACCTCGTAGGCGCGCAGCTGGCGGTCGAGTCGCTGGTACTCCTCCAGCGCTTCGGTCCAGGCCAGTCGGCGTCCCCAGGTCCACAGGGTGTGCCGGGCGGTGCGGAGAGTCCGTTCCCCGGCCGGATCGACCGCTCCCCAGGCTCGGGCGAACGGATAGCCGCTGAACAGGGCCCAGGCGTCCGCGGCCGGCGCGCCGGGCACGAACCTCTCCTGGAGGTGGAGCCCGATCTCGATCTCGCACAGGGACTGCAGTCGCGGCGGATGCAACCCGTCGGATGCGTCCGACAGTTGGTTGACCACCTCGGTCAGGGACTGAGCGGTGCTACGCATGACCCCTCCGCATTCCATCGGTCGACTCGCGTGCGGTGAACTCGCTGACGGACATCAGGCGCACCCGTGCGCCGACCGGCAGCGCCTGGTCGAAAGCCCGCCGGTACGCCGGGCTCGCCGCCCGGCTGTCCGGTACGACGACGTCCAGTTGTCCGCCGAGTCCGGCGGCCACCTCGGCCGCCCGCAGCGCAGCCGGCCCCGGCTGCTCCCGGTCGTGGACCTGGTAGGCCCGCAACGCCCCGTTGCGGCCCGGGATCTGGTGGACGCCGAGCCCTGCCGCGAACGGGCCGGTACGGTCCCCGAGGCGGGAGCGGACCGCCAGTTCGGTGCGGCCCGGGAGGGCGACGAAGAGCCGCAACGCCAAGGGCAGAACCAGCGCCTGGCCGGGCTGGTGCGAGACTTCGAGCTTGCGCTCATCGGGGGCGCAGCCGCCCTCGCACCAGGGGCCGTCCGCCGTCTCGGCCTTGGCGAGCAGGCCGCACCCGGAACAGCAGTGCACCAGTCCGTCGGCCGGGAGGTGGCTGGGCACCGGGCCGTAGAAGTCCTTGACCAGTCGCCAGGCCTGCGCCCGGGACGGCTGCAGCATCTCCACCGGGTCGAACCGCAGGACGACCGGTTTGCGGATCAGGAAATCACGGCACTGCGTGAACCTGGCGGGGCTGCCGCAGTTGTCGGCGAGCCGGGCCATGAGGGATTCCGCCTCCTGTTCCACTACGCCGAGAGCGCCCAGCGAGGCCAGCTCGGCGCAGGTCCGCGTCGGCTCGCCTGCCGCACGGTGGATCAGGCGGGCGCCGGGGGTGAGGAAGTCGCGGGGGAGGGTCATCCACTCCTCAGGTGCCCGTCCGCGGCACCAGCGCAGTAGCTCCGGCACGCTGCGGGGCGCCGGTGCGCGACGGATGATCGCGTCCAGGACCACGCGGTCCAGGGCGAGTTGGAGGCTCGGCGGGTACGGCAGTCGGAACGTCGACGGCTGGGTGGTCGTCAGGTCGATCACCCCTCGTGCCACCGCGGCGAGCAGTTCGGTGTCCGAGGACCCGTCCACGGTCACGGTGTGGCCTCCGGAGCGGCCTGTCGGGGCTGCCGTGCCGAGCACCACCGGGCCATCTCGCAGCCCGCGCAGTCCGGGCCGGGGACGGCCGCGAACAGGTCCTCGGAGTGCCAGCCCGCCACCTGCTCGCGCACCGCCGCCTCGGCGGCGGCGCGGGTTCGGGGGTCGAACGGATCGAGGGTGTGGAGGTCGACGCCGCCTGGCTGGAGAACCTCCAGTTCGACCCGGCCGCCGGCCTGCCCCGCCTGCCCGTCGGCGAGTGCGCCGGCGCCGATGATCCTGAGGGCCAGGGCGAGTTGGGGGTACGAGGCCAACGGATCGCGGCAGGTGCGGTCGCTGCCGGAGGTCTTCGTCTCCCGCCAGACCCAGGCCCCGTTCCTCTCCTGGTACAGCAGATCGGGCTCCGTCAGGACGACGAGGTCGGCCGCTGTGTCGTCGAACGCGAGCTTGGGCTCGACCTCGACCCGCGACTGCGGCCCGGCGATGCGCAGCGGGCAGACCTCGGCGTGATGGCGCAGCAGCCGGGCTCCGAGCCGGCGCTCCTCGTCCGGGAGCCGGTAGCCCTCGGGCACCCAGTCGTCCGGGATCTCGGTTCGGCACGGGGCGTGCGGCCGTTGCCCGTGCCGCTCCGCGAGGAAGGCGTGGATCGCCCGTCCGCGCTCGGCGGCGGCGCCCCGCTCCCGGTTGCCGTCGACCGGAAGCCGCAGGCCGCGCAGGTAGCCGCGGGCCGGACAGCTGCGGTGCGCCCGGCCGGTGGTCGAGGACCAGGTGCGGCGCGGCCGGCTCCGGTCCGAGACGCCGAGCAGGCCGCCCGCGCGCCGGAGGGAGGGGCAGGCCGGGGCGACGGCGCACGAGGCGCAGGCCGAGCCGGGCCGGTACTCGCGGCCGTCGAGCAACGCCCGTACGGCCGGCGCCCCGTGGGCCCGGTGAGCCGCTACAGCCTCCAGCCGGGTGCCCTCGAAGACACTCTGCGCCCGCCCGTCGGAGAGCGCGAACTGGACGACCCTGACCTGCTCGACCCGCGGGTCGGACGTTCCCTCCGCCGCGACGAGGGCGGCCACGGCGCGTTCGGCATCGGTGCGGTCCCGAAGCCGGTTGACGGGCAGCCGCAGCTCACGCAGTCGAGCGTCGGGAGACTCGAAGTACCGGCCCCAGGCGGTGATCCGGTACTCCACGCCGTTCGGGCCGTCCGGCGCCGGCCCCTGGTGCCGGTAGACCCACGGCGCGCGGGCGGGGCGGAGTCCGGAGTCGTCCGGGAACGCCTCGCGGTACATGCGCAGCGCGTGTTCGGTCCACTGCCGAACGCCGTCGTGCACCGGACGCGGCTGGCCGCGACGCGGTGCGCTCGGCGGCGGCTCGTCCACCGTCCGTTCGAGTTCGTCGGCCGCCGCCATGAACGGGCCGTTGGTGAACGCCTCCAGGGCCTCGGGCTTCCACCGGGGCCGTTCACGGGCACGGAGTCCGCGGGCCTTGAACACGTCGGACGCCGGGCAGCGGTATTGCTCCGGGCCGAACATGCCGAGACTTATCCGGACGGCGGAGGAATCACCGACCAGTCCTTCGGGCGGCCAACCGGCTGTCATACTGACCTCACTTTTCTGGGCCCCGGTGTTCGGCCGAGCCGGCCGGGGCGCTTTCTCTTCCGTATGGAGCGAGTGCGTTGGTTCTTGGGGCAATGCTCAATGGGCGTAAAGGCCGCTACAAGGTGATCCGAGAGCTCGGCAAGGGAGGTATGGGTGAGATCTTCGTCGGTCGGGATATTGCGGTCGGGCGGGAGGTGGCGATCAAATTGCAGACCGCTCGGACGTTCGACCTGACTACCGACTACGGCCATTACAGCAATCTCATGGACCAGGAATGCAATCGGATGCTGGACATCTTGGAGATCCGGGGAATCCCCAAGGTCTTCGACTGGGGCGAAATCGGTCGAAGTGGCCGGAGATTCCTGGTCATGGAACTGGTTGACGGCGTCACGGTCGCCCAGTGGATCGAGGAGCACGAGCCGGTTCCCGTGCTGGCAGCGGTCTCGGTCATCGGGCAGCTCTGCGACATCCTCGGCCGACTGCACGCGAAGGGGTACGTCCACTGTGACGTCACGCCCAAGAACGTGATGATCCAGTTCGACGGCTGCGTGCGGCTGCTGGACGTGGGGATTTCCGCAGTATCGGGCGACAGCCGGGAGCTGCCGTGTGGGAGCAAGAGGTACGCATCGCCTGAGCAGTACCTGCCGGACGCGGTGCTCACCCCTCGGGTCGACGTTTTCGCCCTCGGCGCCCTGCTGTTCCAGATGGTCACCGGCGAGCTGCCGTACGCCGACGTGGAGTACCCGTTCGACGGCACCGAACGGGCGTTCCCGGCCGGCCTTCGAGCCGTGATGCCCGACGACCTCCGGAGCCTGGGGCTTGCCATGGTCTCCCTCGACCCGCGCGAACGCCCGACGGTGGTGGACGAGCTGCCCGGCTACCTGCGGCCGATGCTGCCAGCGTTCGGATCGGCCCCGTCTCCGAAGGCGGCGGAGCCCGATCCGACCGCCTACTACCGTCGCGGCCTGTGGCGGACCTGAGCCACCGGGCGGACCCCGGCCGTCCGGCCGTCACAGCTGGGACCTCAGGCGTTCGACGGCCGAGTCGGGATCGCTCTCGCCGAGCCTGACCAACAGGGACCGGGCCTGGGCGACCGCCTGGGCCGCCATCAGGGGCCGACCGGCAAGGACGAGGGTGTCGGCGAGCCAGACGAGGGTCCTGGCCTCCCGGCTCGGGTAGGTCAGCGACCGGTACAGCCGCACCGCGCGGACGAAGTCGGTGACGGCGATCCGGTGGTCGCCGAGTGCCACCTGGATCCGGCCCAGGCTGAACAACGCGTACGCCTGGCCGTTGACATCGTCCGTGCTGCCCAGCAGGGTCAACGACCGCCGGCAGTAGTCCAAGCCGACGCTGTACCGCCGGAGGTCGTAGTGGGCGACGCCGATGCCGCTCAGCGCCGCGCCCTGACCGAGGATGTCGTCGAGCTCCCCGAACGCGGTCAGTGCCAGGGTGAGGTGTTCGAGCGCCTCGCCCGGCGCGCCGTTCTCACGCAGCATGACCCCGAGCGTGTGGTGGCCGAGGGCGGCGCCGCGGACATCTCCGTTCTCCTCGCTCAGGCGTACCGCGCTGCGCAGTTCACGAGTCGCCCGGGCGAGGTCCCCGAGGCGACGATGGGTGCCGCCGAGCATCCGGTGGACCATGGCGACGTCTGCCGGTGCCGCGACCCGTCGGGCCGCTTCGAGGGCGCCGGTCAGATGGCGGAGGATGTCCAGGTTGCGGCCGGAGCGCCATTGGAAAGGGACCAGCACCATCGGCAGCAGCCAGGTGTAGCGGTCGAGTCGGCGGGCCTCGGCCGTCCCGATCACGGCCGTGAGCGTCGAGTACTCGGCCTCGAACCAGGCCATCGCCCCGGCGGTATCCGTCGGGACGTCGACGCGGATTCCGCGCGGCTCGCCGATCGGTAGGTCCCGGGCAGAGTCCAGTAGGCGGTCGCAGGCCGCGGCGTTCTGCAGCAGGAACTCCAGGATCCGTTCCGCCACTTCGGCCCGCTCGGACTCGCTCCGCCGCGCGGCCAGATCGCCGGCGTAGACCCGGATCAGGTCGTGTAGGGCGTAGCGGGAGTCGGAGATCTCGGACACCAGGCTCATGCTCACGATCTCGTCGAACGCGTCGCTGGTGCCGACCGGGTCGTCCGGCCGGAGCGCACGTACGGTGGTCCAACTGATGGTGGGGCCCGGGTGCACTGCCAGCTGCCAGAAGAGGTGCTGCGCCTTCGAGGGCAGGAGTTTGAACGAGGTCTCGAACATCAGCCGGACGCTCGTCTCCTCCGTGCCCAGGTCGAGTTGGTGCAGCCGGGTGCTCTCCTCGCGGAGGCCGCGGCTGACGTCCCCGAGCGCCTGTGCCGGGCGCCTGAGGATCTGCGCGGCGGTGATCGCCAGCGCCAGGGGCATCCCCGCGCAGTACTGGACGAAGTCCTCGACGAACGGGGTGGCCAGCTTCATCCGCTGTTCGCCGAGCTGGATCCGCAGCAGTTCGACTGCGGCGGGCCGGTTCAGCGGAGTGAGGTTGACGATGTCGGCACCCTCGTTGACCCACAGGCTGTGCAGCTGGCGGCGGCTGGTGACGATCGCGGCGCTGCTTCCCGGCCCCGGCAGGAGACGCTGAACGTGCTGCTCGTCGAGGGCGTTGTCCAGGATCAGCAGGACGGCCCGGTCCGCGAGCGTGGTGCGGTAGGCGGCGAGCATGCCGTCCCGCGTGGAGGTGGTCGGCCGCACGCCGAGGTCGTTGAGGAACCTGGCGAGCAGATGCTCGTAGCGCTCAGGCTCCCGCGACGAGAAGCCGCCGAGGTCGACGTAGAGGGTGCCGTCGGGGAAGTACTGCTGGACCTCGCCCGCCGTCCTGACCGCCAGGAGCGTCTTGCCGATCCCGGGCATACCGGAGACCACTGCGATCCTGGAGCGGCCTCTCGTCCGGCCCAGCAGGGTGCTGCTGACCTGGTCGACCTGGGCGTCCCGGCCGACCAGGTCGGGCGGCTGGGGCGGAAGCTGGCGGGGCACGGACCGCGCGCGCGGCGGCTCGTACGTCGCTTCGGGGGCGAGCAGCAGGTGCACGGTGGACCGTCCGAACCGCCGCTCCCAGGCGGTCAGCAGCGGCTCGACCTCGTCCGGCCGGCCCTGGGCCTCCAGGATCCGAACGTTCAGTTCGAGCAGCGTCTCGCTGGCCGGCCAGCGCTCACGCGCCTCGTGGACGCGACGGAGCGCGGCACCGTACTGCCCGCACTCCAGCTCGGCCCGGACGCAGCCGGAGGTGGTGTCCCGGAGCTGGGCCAGGAGAGCTTCCCGGCTCCGGGCGAATCCAGGGCCGGGAAGGCCTTCCAGGGGTACTCCCCGCCACTCCCCGAGTGCTGACCTGAGCTCCGTGAGCCGGACCGACGGGTCCGGCGCGTCGGCTGCCCGGTCCACGTGTCCCTGGGAACGCAGGTAATCGATCCGATGGGTGTCCACCTGAATCCGGCAGAACCCGTCACCGTTCTCGACGGAGATGTCCGGAATGGCATGCCGCAACTTGTGTGAATACTGGCGAATTCGGACCGCGTTCGAATTCTCGCCCGGCCAGACGCAGTTCGTGATCTCCGAGTGAGAGGCGCACTGGCCGGGCGCCAGCAACAGGGCGGCGAGGAACTGCAGGGTTTTGTGCTGCATCCTCACCGGGGTTTCCCCCTGGAGGACTTCCACCCGCCCCAAGATGTGAAAATCCATGCTTGTCGCCCCCTTTCGCGACCCTCCGCGGCCGGCCGGTTCGGCCGACACCGGAAAGCATGCCACGGGCCGCCGATCGGCGATTAACGTTCAGTTAACTCCTGTGGGTTGGCAACCCGCGGCCCTTCTGTCACGCTGCACTCACCTCACCCGGCTGGTTCCCGTGTCGAATGTCGGAGCGATCGGCGCCGTATGTTCGGACATTTGCCCGACTGGCGCGGAATCGAATGCCCGGGGGCGCGTCGGCGCATTGGAGGACGCAACACGTGATCAAGGAGAACGCCATGATTCGGACGCAGCGCAAGCGCATCGGGCACAACGTCAACACCCGGCCGGCGGACCGCCGGCCGCCCACGGCGACGGTGCCGCCCCGGCGTCCCCGTCGGCCGCGCCCGGCGCCGGAGCCGACCCCGAACCCGTCCGGGGAGGTGCGGCTGGACCGGTTCTGGAAGCCGGTCTGCCCGATGGCTCACCGGGCCTTCGAGGCCGAGCTGTTCGTCGACCTCGAATAGCCCGACACGACACGACACGACACGACACGACACGACACGACACGGCCCGGCCGCGTCGCGTCGGCCGGGCTGGGCGGGAACTGCGGAGTGCGTCGGACACGGGCGGACCGGGTGTCCGGTCCGCCCGGATGTCCCGCGTGGCCGCCAACCCGAACCCCCGCCGCCCTCTGTGGCGAGGGCGACGGGGGTTTGGATCGACAACCGCGACTTAGAGGTCGTAGTTCTGATCGAACATGCCTCTGACCTGCGCAAATGATGGTCGCATGGAAGATCATTTCACAGCCAGTGCACACGCGGGGGCTTCGACGGATGAGATGAGTCGAGAAGTGCGGAGCAGTGACGAGGGATCGCGTTGGCTGGTCGCTGCAGGGCGCTACGCAGTGCTACCGAACTTCGAACCGGCTCGTATGCGCCGCGTCATCCAGTGCCTCTGTGTTGAGGGTGAACGCCGGAATGCCGACCTCCCGAGGGTATCGACCGGGGAGGTCGGCATCGGCGTTCTTGCCGCGGCGACCAGCGGCTCTGCTCGGTCCTGCTCGGTCCTACTCGGTCCGCAGCGCGGTGGCGGTCCGCGACCGGGCCGCCCAGCCGGCCGGCAGCAGTGCCCCGAGCAGGGCGATCACGATCCCGCCGGCCAGCAGGGGGATGAGCAGCCCGGCGGTGTAGGTGTGGGTCACGCTCGGCGGCAGGTGCCGGCCGATCGCGTTCCCCATCGGGTTCAGCGTCGCCTTCTCCACCGCGACCCCGAGCGGGACCCCGATCAGCCCGGCGATCAGGCCGATGAGTGTCACCGAGGTCAGGACCATCGCGATGGTCTGCTTGGGTGTCATCCCGAGGGCCTTGAGGATCCCCAGGTCATGGACCCGCTCCCGGGTGTCCTGCACCACCATGCTCAGCACCCCGAGCGCGGCGACCGCGGTCATCATCAGCGTGAGCGTGGCCACCAGGGCGCTCATGGTGAGCACCACGATGTTTTTGCCCGAGCTCGAGTTCGACTGGACCGAGGCGTTCAGCGGGGTCAGCGCGGCGGCGGCCGAGGTGGACCAGTCCGATCCGTTGACGTTGTCGGTCAGCTCGACGTTGAACTGGTCGATGTGCGGGGGCAGACCGGCGGCGGTGAAGGTGGCCGCATCCGTCATGACGGTGTAGTCGCCCTGGTTGGTGTCGAAGTTGATGCCGACGACCTTCAGCGGCAGTTGCTTGTTCTGCTGCGTCACGGTGACGTCGTCACCGACGTGGATTCCCGCCGTCGTGGCCAGCTTGTCGCCGACCACGGCCTCGCCGGGCGCCGAGTACCAGCGGCCGGACACCAGCTCCAGGTGCGTCCAGGAGAAGTCGCCGGTGACCGTGAACACCTTCGGCGGTTCGCCGCCGGGCGGAGCGCCGACCATGGCGGCGCCGCTTTCGCCCCAGCCGAACGCGGCCTTCGTGCCCGGGATTCCGGCGAGCGCGGCGGCCACCTTGGCGGCGTCCAGGTGCGGGGTGCGCGGGTCGTTGGGGCCGTAGAGACCCCAGGGCACGCCCACGTCGGCTGTGGGTATCGCGATCTCCGACGCGACGTTGAAGCCTGAGGTGCTGGCGTCCAGGTACTTGTTGAACCCGGTCCCCAGCCCCACCGCGAATGTGGCACTCACCACGCCGAACAGCACCGCCGTACCGACCAGGACGGCCCGGGCCGGCCGGGCGAACGGCTGGGCCAGCCCCAGCGACATGGCCCGGGGCAGCGGCAGCCGCGAGGCCAGACGCTGCGCCGCCTGACCGCCTCCGGCCTTGGGGGCGCGGCCGACCACCAGGGCCCGCACCGTCGACATCCGGCCGGCTCGCAGTGCCGGGATCAAAGCTGTGACGCCGACGGTCAGCAGGGTGCCCAGCGACACCACGGCGCTGACCCACAACGGAATCGTGGTACGGGCCGCGCCGAGCTGCTTGGTGGCCCCGTCCAGGATCGGCACAGCCAGGAGGTTGCCGAAAACCGTGCCGAGCACCACGCCGAGTGTCGCCGGGATCATGGCCTGCGCGGTGTAGGCGCGGGCCACCTGCGAAGGGGTGAAGCCCAACGACTTCAGAATCCCGATGCGCCGGATTCCCGAGGCCACAGCCCCGCTGACCACGATCGAGATGATCAGCACCGACATGAACAGCCCGAGGATCCCGAAGCCGATCAGGAACGGCACGTAGGCCTTGGCGTTGCCGGTCGCCTGCTGCTCCGTGGTCAGGTACGACTGTCCGCCCTCGACCGCACCGGCCGGCGCGGCGGCGGCCACCGCCTGCTTGTCGGTGGCGATGTCGGTGGCGGTCCCGGCCTCGGCGAACCGGTAGAGCATCTGCTCGTCGGACTTGGCACCGGCGGCGGTGAGCCGCGCGAAACCGTCGGCGGTGGCGAAGGCGGTCGCGCTGTCGGTCACCGAGCCGCCGAAGCCGACGACCTTGAACGACGGCTTGCCCGGCAGGGAGGAGAACACCACTGAACTGCCGAAGCAGTCGGTGGCATAGTGCTGCCACGGCAGGGCGATCTCGTCCGGGCTCGTCGGCCAGCGCCCCTGGGTCAGCGCCAGTTGGTCCATCCCGGAGGTGCTGCCCAGGTCGGGCCGGGTGGTGACGGTGATCGGATGGTTGTCGGTACCGGCGAAATCGTTCTTGGGGCAGTCCGTGCCGATGGTTGTGTCCAGGGCGGCGGCGACCGGGTACGGCCCGGCCGCCTCGGTGACGCCGGCGGCGTGCGCGGTGGCGGTGGCCTGCGCGGCCGTGACCTTCGAACTGTCGAACTGGACCGCCAGGTGCGCCCCGTTCCGGGCACTGAAAGCGTGCTCGAACGGGGCCTGTACGACAGTCAGCAGACCGAGGGAGAGTACTGAGGACGTCACCGCGGCGAACGTGGTCAGGGCCATGACGATGGACTGGACCCGACGGCGGCCCACGCCGGAACGTACGACCTTGCCCAGGGCGCTCACCGGACCGCTCCCGCCGAGCTGTTGACGGTGGCGCCGCCGGCGGTGTTGACCACGTCCCGCTCGACCGCGCCGTCCACCAACTCGATCGTGCGGCGCGCGGTGCTCGCGGCCAACTGCACGTCGTGGGTGACCAGCAGGATGGTCTGGCCATCGCTGTTCAGCTCCAGCAGCAGCTGGCGCACGTCCTCGGCCGAGCTCGAGTCCAGGGCGCCGGTCGGCTCATCGGCCAGCAGCAGCGCCGGCTCGTTCATCAGGGCCCTGGCCACCGCCACCCGCTGCCGTTGCCCGCCGGACAGCCGCTGCGGATAGGCATTGACATGCCGGTCGATGTCCAGCGAGCCGAGCAGCTCGACGGCCCGCCGCTGCGCTTCGCGCTTGCCCATCCCGGCCAGCTGCGCCGGAACCATGACGTTGTCCAATACGGTCAGGTCGTCCAGCAGGTTGAAGAACTGGAAGATCATGCCGATGGAGGCCCGGCGGTACTTCGCCGAACCGGCCTCGCCGAGCTGGTCGACGCGGGTGCCGTCGACGGTCACGGTGCCACTGGAAGGCTTGTCCAGACCCGCGATCAGGTTCAGCAGCGTGGACTTGCCACTGCCGGAATGGCCGAGGATCGCCACGCACTCACCAGCCGCCACGGACAAGGTGACGCCGGCCAGTGCGGGCGGGCCGTCGTCGTACTTCTTCGTCGCGTCGCGGAGGTCGATCATCGGTGCATTCGTCATGACCATGAACCTAGGAACGGACCACGATCCACCGCGTCGGCCGGCGGATGTCACCTCTTCCCAGGTCATCGGCCCGGGGGCGTATCCGGCGTACATCCCCGGGGCGACGCGCAGAGCCGATGCCACTGAATACGATCTCCGTATGGAACAGCTTCTCCAGCGTCTCTCGACATCGAAGCGCGTGACCTGGCTGACGTCACAGGCCGTGGTACTGGCCACTGCCTGCTTGTACGCGCTGATGCTCCCCTTGACGATGCCGACCCCTGAGAACGGCCTGTTCCGGTTCCCCGACCTCGAGCCCGCCCAGATGATCGGTCTGTACATCGTGCTCGCCCTGCCGGTTCTGCTGGTGCGCCGCCTGCCGGCGGCGGTCTTCGCGGCGGTCCTGGGCGAAACAGTCCTCGGCGACGCCTTCGGCGCGCGGCCCTCGATCGTGTTCGTCCTGCTCGTCGGCTTGGGCGGGTACCTCGCCGTCCGGCGGCCGAAGGCTGCCGCCGTCGGCTCCGTCGCGGGCGTCGCGGCCGCGCTCGTCAACGACATCCACACCCGCGAGCAGTCCGTCAGCGACGCGGTCCAGTGGGCCGGGGGGTTCGCGTTGTGGTTCGCGGTCGCGTGGGTCTTCGGGGGCGTGTATCGCAAACGCCGTGAATACCTCGAAGCCCTGCAGGAGCAGACCGCGGCCCGCGTCGTCTTGGCCGAGCGGCTGCGGATCGCCCGGGAGCTGCACGACAGCGTCGCGCACAGCATCGGGATCATCACGGTGCTGTCGGGAGCGGCGGCGCGGGTCGTGGAGACCAAGCCCGAGCAGACGCGGCAGGCGCTGACCGGCATCGAGACCACCAGCCGGGAGACGCTGCTGGAGCTGCAGCGCATGCTCGGGGCGCTCCGCCGCGCCGAGCCGGATGACGCCATGCCGCAGGCCGCTCCGCTGGCGCCGGCCAGCAGCCTGGCCGACGTCCCGCAGCTCGCCGAACGCACGGCCGGCGCCGGGGTGCGGGTCCATGTGACCTGGCGGGGCGAGCGGCGTCCACTGCCGCCGGAGATCGAACTGTCGGCGTTCCGGATCGTCCAGGAGTCGGTGACGAACGTGGTGCGGCATTCCGGTGCGCGGACGTGCCGGGTCGCGGTCGGTTACGAGCCGGAAGGGGTGACGATCGAGGTGGTGGACGACGGGGACGACGGTCTCGGCGGGCCGGGCCGTCCGAGGTTCACGGCGGGGGCCGGCGGCAGCGGCTTCGGCCTGCTCGGCATGCGCGAGCGGGTGACGTTGCTGTCCGGCCAGTTCAGCGCGGGCCGGCGTTCGGAGGGCGGATTCCGGGTGGCTGCGAGGCTCCCGGCATGAGCGTGCGGGTGCTGCTGGTCGACGACCAGCCGCTGATGCTGGTCGGGCTCGGGATCCTGATCGGCGACACCGACGACCTGGAGGTGGTCGGCCAGGCCGGCGACGGCCGCGAGGCGGTGCGCCTGGTGCGTGAACTGCGGCCGGACGTCGTGGTGATGGACATCCGGATGCCGGATATGGACGGGATCGAGGCGACCCGGCAGGCGACCGCCGAACCGGACCCGCCCAAGGTCTTGGTGCTGACGACCTTCGACGACGACGAGTACGTCTACGGCGCACTGCGCGCCGGGGCCAGCGGATTCCTGCTCAAGAGCATGGCCCTGGACGCGATCCTGGGAGCGATCCGCGTGGTGGCCGCGGGCGACGCGCTGATCGCACCGAGCGTGACCCGACGGCTGATCGCGGACTTCGCCGGGACGTCCCGCCCCGCGGCCCCCGAACCGGACGCCGAGCCCGCTGCGGACCCACGTCTCCTCGCGGGGATCACCGACCGGGAGCGCGAGGTGCTGGCACTGGTCGGACAGGGACTGTCGAACACTGAGATAGCCGAGCGGCTGGTGATCAGCGCGGCGACCGCGAAGACGCATGTCGCGCGCCTGTTCGCCAAGCTCGAAGCCCGGGACCGCGTCCACCTGGCGATCGTCGCCTTCGAAGCCGGACTCATGCCGCGTAGACGGTAGGGACAGGATCAGAAGAACGAGGCGGCGCTGCCCGAGCCGCCGGCACTACACAGAACTCCTGCGGAGATCGAACCCAGCGCACTCTCATTCCACATCGGGAGTCCCAGGGGTGTCGCAGCCGACCCCTCTCCAGGCGTTTCCGCAGGTCAGAACCTTGTCTGACC